>QKII01000477.1 GCA_003249625.1 Propionivibrio sp.
TCGTAGGGCTGGGTGAGCAGGGCGCTCAGCGCGTGGTCGCCGCGCTCGACGACATCGACGACGAAGCCCGACTGACGGAGAGTCTTGGCGACCCAGATGGAGAGTTCGGCGTGATCTTCGACGAGCAACAGGCGCATGGCGGACCGGAGGAGGTTTTCTCTGGGATGTTTCGATCGGGGCGTTTAAGATAACCGGATTTCGGCCGGCAGGCCAGATTGGGAGAGGATGGTCATGTTCGGGAAACGTCCCTGGCACGGCATTGCGAGCGCACTGCTCATGACGCTCGCCGCTTTCGCTCCGGCCGCGCAGAGCGGTACCGTGGTCATCTACGCGGCGGCCGACCTGGATGTCATCGAACCACTGATCGTCGATTTCGAACAGACACACCCGCACATCCAGGTCGAATACCATGACCTGCAGACAACCGACTTGTATGAACGCTTTCTCGCCGAGGTCGGACCGGGGGGACGGGCCGATGTGGTCTGGAGTTCGGCGATGGACCTGCAGATGAAGCTTGTCAATGACGGGCACGCACGACCGTACAGCTCGGATGAGACGTCTGCCCTGCCGGGGTGGGCAAAATGGAAGAACGAGGCTTTCGGCACGACCTTCGAGCCTGTCTGTTTCGCCTACAACCGGGAGAAGTTGAGTGCCGAGCATGTCCCCCAGTCGCATGCCGAACTGGCAAGGATGCTCCGCGAAAATCCCGAGCGCTACCGTGACCGATTGGCGACCTACGATCCACATCGTGCCGGTCTGGGCTACCTGCTGCATACCCAGGATCTTGAAGCCAATCCGGTGGTTTTCTGGACCCTGATCGAGGAGATGGCCCGAGTCGGATTGAGTATCGAACCGACCACCACACAGATGCTCGACAGAATCGTCAACGGCAAGTCCGAGTTGGGCTACAACGTCCTGTGCTCCTACGCCAAGGCCCGGAGCAGCCTTGATTCACGCGTCGGCAGCGTCATGCCGCGCGACTACACGCTCGTGATGAGTCGCATCGCCTTCATCAGCCGCTATGCGCCGCACCCGGACGAAGCGGAAGAGTGGCTGGATTACGTACTCTCCAAACGGGGACAAACCATCCTGAGTCTGATCGGACTGCATTCGGTACGCAACGACGTTGAGGGGGATTCTTCGGCGGCGTCGCTACGGCGGCGCCTGGGCAAGGCATTTCGTCCCATCGTGCTCAATACCGGCCTGCTGACCTATGTCGACCAGAGCAAGCGAAAGCTGTTTCTCGCCCAATGGGACACAGCACTCGGCCGTGCCGCCGCAAAGGAAGGCAGCGCGCGGCGTCCACAACAAGAATAAGAATTCTCCTTACGCGTTTCTGAAAGATTGTTGAAAGGTCGATCGGATAGATTGGCGTCTCATCCCGGAGAAGGGTCCGTCAGGCAGCATTGCCGAATCAATCGCCGGTGGTTGAAACCGAGATCTTATGGAGGAACAAACGCATGAACAAGAAATGGACATTGCTGGGTGGATTGCTTGCTTCGATCGTCATGGCCGGTTCGGCAGGCGTGGCATCTGCCGCTGACTGGAAACCGACCAAGCCGATCGAAATCATCGCGCCGGCAGGCCCGGGCGGCGGCTGGGATCTCCTGGCGCGGACAGTGCAAAAAACGCTGACCGAAGAGAAACTGGTTGATCAGCCCGTTCTGGTCACCAACAAGCCGGGGGGCGGTGGCGCCGCGGGCTGGAACTATCTGAAGGGTAAATCCGGCCAAGGCGAGTTTCTGGCGGCCAACTCCCCGCTGATCCTGCAGAACAATATTCTCGGCAAGAGCGACCTGACCTTCAAGAACTTCTACATGGTCGCCAACCTGATGGCGGAATGGGAAGTCATTGCGGTCAAGGCCGATGCACCGTGGAAGAACGGCAAGGAATTCTTCGAAGCAATGAAGAAGGACCCGTCCCACATGCACGTCGGCGTCGGCCCGGCACTCGGCAACGATGACCACATCCAGATGCTGATGCTGGCCAAGGCTTACGGCGTTGATCCGAAGAGCGTCAAGTTCGTCGTTTATCCGAAGACTGCGTCGGAACAGATCCCGGCTCTGCTGGGTGGCCATATCCAGGCGATCACCATCAGCCTGGGTGAGACGATCGAGCAGGTCAAGGCCGGCAAGATCCGCATCATCGGCGTCAGCTCGGAAAATCGCGTTGGCGTGATCAAGGACGTACCCACCTGGAAGGAACAGGGCGTGGACTTCGTCTTCCCGCACTGGCGTGGCATCCAGGCTGCTCCTGGCCTCTCGGCCGAGCAGAAGAAGTTCTGGGACGACACCATCGCCAAGATGGTGCAGACCCCGACCTGGAAGAAGGCTCTGGAGAATCTCGACTGGGATTCGTACTACCAGAACAGCGCCGACTACGACAAGTTCCTGACCAAGCAGGATGAAGAGATGAAGGGCAGCTTGAAGGCCGTCGGCCTCGTCAAGTAATTCGTTTCACGAAGTTTCCTGCCGAGGTACACCCTGCGCCCGCCGATCAAGGCGAGTGCAGGGCGTGCCGACAATCGGCAGAACCACAATTTCCCCGAAAACGTCTTGTGTGTGCCGGAAACCGGACACACGCGGCATAGTTGCATCCAAGGAGGGAGTTTCGAGGATGACAAAGAATCTGACATCTGGAATTCTGGCGGTAGTGATCGGCTTGGCCTATCTGGTCGGGACGTACAACATACCGGTATTCGACGCAGCCGACGAAGTCGGCCCGCGGGCATTTCCGTTCCTGATCGCGGCGATCGTGATCATTTGTGGCGCCGCATTGATCGTCAACGACTTGCGCAGCAGCGAACGCAAACCCTTCTCATGGGGCTTCGCCACGAACAGCGGCGTGTGGCTGAGGATTCTCGCCACGATCATCATCGGCATCACCTTCGGCCTCGTGCTTGACTGGCTCGGCTATCTGATCGCCATGTTCCTGTTCATGCTGCTTGTCTCGTCGATGATCAACGTCGGACGACTCAAGCAGAACCTGATCATCGCCGTGACGTTCTCGCTCGTTTCATTCATCGCCTTTGCCGTCATCCTCAAGCTCAGCCTCCCACGCGGCCTGCTTAGCGGCTTCCTTCCCTTCTGACGGAGACGAGATTCATGGACGCAATCTTTCACAACCTGATGCTGGGCCTCGACGTGGCCCTGACACCGATGAACATCATGTGGGTGTTCGTTGGCGGCCTGCTCGGAACAGTCATCGGCATGCTCCCGGGACTCGGCCCGGCGACAGGCGTCGCCGTGCTCATTCCGATCACCTACGGCATGAATCCCGGTACGGCGCTGATTACCATGTGCGCCGTCTATTACGGCGCGATGTTCGGCGGCTCGCGGGCCTCGATCATGATCAACACGCCGGGCGACGCTTCGGCGATCGTGACCTGCTTCGACGGCTATCCGATGGCCAAGAGCGGACGCGCGGGCACCGCACTCGCCGTGTCGGCGATCGCTTCGTTTGTCGGCGGCATGATCGGGATGATTGGCCTGATATTCCTGACTGAACCAGTTGCCTCCTTCGCCCTGAAGTTCGGTCCGGCCGAGAAGTTCTCGCTGATGCTCTTCGCGCTGACTGCAACGATCACCCTGTCCGAAGGCAGCATCCTCAAGGGCTTCATCGCCATGGGCTTCGGCTTCATGATGTCTACCATCGGCATGGACGCACAATCTGGCTCCGACCGTTTCCTGATGGGCATCGAGGATCTCCGCGACGGCATCGACTTTCTGGTCATCATGATCGGCTTCTACGCCGTGACCGAGGTCTTCAAGAACTTCGGCGATCTGGAAAAGCAGTACGACGTCGACGCCAAGTCGATCGGCAAAGTATGGCTCAAGTGGGCAGAGTTCAAGGCGTCGATCATGCCGATGTTGCGTAGTTCGCCAATGGGCTTCCTCGTCGGCGTGCTGCCTGGCGCAGGCGGCACGATTGCCACCTTCCTGTCCTATGCCATCGAGAAATCGGTGAGCAAGAAGCCCGAGGAGTTCGGAAAAGGCGCCATCGAAGGACTGGCCGGGCCGGAATCGGCGAACAACGCCTGCTCCTGCGGCGCGCTGGTGCCGCTGCTGACGCTCGGCATTCCGGGCTCGGGAACCACAGCGGTCATGCTCGGCGCGCTGATGATGCTTGGCGTCCGGCCGGGTCCGGTACTCTTCGAACAGCACCCGGAAGTGGCCTGGGGCGTCATCGCCTCGATGCTGGTCGGAAACGTCGTCCTCCTGCTGATCAACCTTCCGCTGGCCGTGCCGCTCGTCCAACTCCTGAAGATCCCGCAACGCATCATGCTGCCGCTGGTGCTCGGCATGGGCTTCATGGGCACGTACTTCCTGAACTACAGCTCGTTCGACTTCATCCTGGTATCGATCAGCGCACTCGGCGGCTACATGCTGTCGAAACTGTCGATTCCGATCCCGCCGCTGGTGCTGGCGTTGATCCTTGGCGGAATGACCGAGCAGTCGTACCGGAACGCCCTGACGATCGCCAACGGTTCGGCCGGCATCTTCATCGAGAAGCCGATCTCCCTGACCTTCCTCGTCATGGCTGTCGTCTCGCTGATCTATGCGCTGAAGAAGCACAGGAAGAGCGCGTAATCAACGCGGCACTCCCAACGAAAAAACCCCGGCATCGCCCGGGGTTTTTTCGTTGAAGAAAAGCTGATTCATTGAAGATTGGTCATTCCGGCCAAGACTCCCCCGGAATGACCAATCTTTCAGCGTTTCCCTGGATTATTACTGCTGCCAGGCGTTGAGCCGCTCGATCTGCTCTTCTATCCTGGCTGATTCTTCCAGCCGGATGATCTTCCGGACAATCGGCTCGATTTCAGATATATCGCTCTGCTTGATGCGCTGCTTGACCGCCGGAATCTGCGCCGGGAACATCGAGAACTGGCGCAGGCCCATGCCCAGCAGCAGACGGGTGAAGACCGGGTCGCCGGCCATTTCACCGCACATCGAAACAGGGATACCCGCCTTTTCAGCACTGCCGATGACGTGCGAGAGAAGCATCAGTACCGCCGGGTGCAGCGGGTCGTAGAGGTTGGCAACCTGCTCATCGGTACGATCGATGGCCAGTGTGTACTGGATCAGGTCGTTGGTACCGATCGACAGGAAATTCAGGCGGCGCAGGAAGACACCGATCGCCAGAGCTGCAGCCGGCACCTCGATCATGCCGCCGACCTCGATGTTCTCGTCAAACGCAATCTTCTGTCCGCGCAAGCTGGATTTGGCCTGCTCCACCGCCGCCAGCGTCTGGTCCACCTGGAAGGCATGCGACAGCATCGGCACCAGCATCTTCACCTTGCCGAACTTGGACGCACGCAGGATGGCGCGCAGCTGTGCCTGAAAAACCTTCGGTTCTGCAAGCGACAGGCGGATCGAGCGCAGGCCGAGCGCCGGGTTGTCACGCCGGCGTTCATCGATAATCTCGTCCGAGGCCATCTGCTTGTCGTTGCCCAGGTCGAAGGTACGGATGGTCAGCGGGCGGCCTTCCATTCCCTTGACCGCTTTTCGGTAGGCTTCGAACTGCTCATCCTCGCTCGGCATGTCGCCGCGTCCGAGGAAGATGAATTCGGTACGGAACAGGCCGACGCCGTCGGCCCCGCTCTCGATGACAGCCTCGACGTCTTGCGGCTCCTCGATGTTCGCCAGCAGGTCGATCTTGACCTTGTCGAGTGTCGTGGCGCGCGCAGTCTTGAGCAGCTTGAGCTTCGATTTCTCGATCTCGTACTGGCTGCGGCGCAGTTCGTATTCTTCGAGGATGCGCCGGTCGGGATTGACGATAACCACGCCGCGCGTGCCATCGACAATCAGCGTTTCCTTGTCGCGAATCAGCTGACGGGCGTTGTGCAAGCCAAGCACCGCAGGGATGCCCATGCCGCGGGCCAGGATCGCGGTGTGCGAGGTAGCACCGCCGACGTCCGTGACGAAGGAAGCGAAGTTCTGGTCCTTGAAAGCCATCACGTCGGCGGGTGACAGGTCGTGCGCGACGACGATCAGATTCTCGCCCTTGACGCCCTTGAGGCGGCCACCGATATGGTCGGGGTGCTCGCTCAGTTCGCGAACGACGCGCTCGACCGCCTGGCGCACATCGTAGCTGCGTTCACGCAGATACTGATCGTCGACGGCCTCGAACTGTTCGACCAGCACTTCCATCTGCTGCACGATGGCCCACTCGGCATTGCAGCGGCGCTCGCGGATGATCTGCTTGGGGACTTCCGACAGCTCCGGATCCTCAAGAATCATGCGGTGCAGATCGATGAATGCGCGCATGTCGGCCGGCGACTTCTCCAGGCTGCCCTTCATCGCATCGAACTCGGCGCGGACACGCAGCATGGCCGCTTCGAAGCGTGCGACTTCCTTTTCCACCATGCGCGGGGCGATCACCAGATGCGAGACTTCCAGGGTCGCCTGCGAGATCAGGTGCGCCTGTCCGATGGCAATGCCACCGGACACCGCCAGTCCGTGCAGGGTGAAGCTCATGGTCTGCTTACTCTCCTTCACCGAACTTGTCCGCGATCAGCTTGAGGATCGCGTCGAGCGCCTCTTGCTCGTCGCCGCCGGTGGTTTCGATCACCACCGTAGAGCCCTTGCCGGCAGCCAGCATCATCACGCCCATGATGCTCTTCGCGTTGATCCGGCGGGATCCCTTTTCCATCCAGATGTCGGAGTCGAAACTCCCGGCCAACTGGGTCAGTTTGGCCGATGCGCGGGCATGCAGGCCCAGTTTGTTGACGATTTCTGTTTCAGCGCGTGCCATGCGAAAGTCCTGTCGATCGATAAATTATGCGTTGGGGGGCGTCGTGCATTCTTCGTTCATTTTAAGGGATTCCCGGCGATGCGGGCGAGACACTAGCTTGATTTGAAGCACTCATTTGGCAGGTGGAAGCGTGATTTCACTCAGTGCTGGTTTCTCCCCCAGGAAGTCCAGCCGTTCGCGCATTTGTGCGCTGACTTCGACCCGGCCGTCCGCGGCGACCCGCAAAACGTGGTCGACATTCAACCGGGCGGCCAGTTGCGGCCAACGCTCGCCGGCGATGAACAGCGGCTTCGAGGCGACGTCGGACAACGTTCCGGCCGCCTGGCGCGGCGTGACCAGCACGGTAAGCGCCTGGGTATGCGTAACAGGCTCTCCGGATCGCGGGTCAAGCAGGTGGCAGTAGCGCTTGCCGTCGAGTTCGAAGAACCGCTGGTAATCGCCCGAGGTACCGATCGCCTCGCCGTCGCGCAATTGCAAGGTAGCCAGCGGCCCGGGCTGGCGTGGATGCTGGATGCCGACGCTCCAAGGCGTGCCGTTCTTGCTGCCGAGCGCCATCACGTTGCCGCCGATGTTGACCAGGGCGTTCGCAACACCATGTTCACGCAAGATGGCGGCGGCACGGTCGAGCGCATAGCCTTTCAGGTAGCCGCCGAGGTCGACGGCCACATTGCGAGAACGACTGCCTATACGCTCGCCATCGATGATCAGGTCGGCAATGCCTGCTGGATGCTCACGCCAGGCTGCGAGCTGCTTGGCATCGGGAAGTACAGCCTTGTACTCGTCGGAGTGGAACCCCCAGAGACGGATCAGCTTGCCGATCCCGGGGTCGAACAGACCTTCACCGAGCGCCGAGAGTCGCTGCGCGTCGCGCAGCAGGTCGACCATTTCACTGCTGACCTGCAACGACTTTCCCTCTGCGAGAGCATTGTTGAGATCGTTGAGTTCAGAGGGGCGCCAGGCATGGTAGGTGCGGTGCAGGCGGTCGAATTCTTGAAGCACCGCGGATGCGGCCGGGCGCGCCTGGGCCTCTTCGAGGCCCGCGACGAGAATTTCGACGCGTGTCCCGAAGACGAACGATTCCTGATGATGTACAGGCGCCTTGCCGCAGGCAGAAAGGAACAGCAGTACAAGCCCGAAAAGCGCGGAAACCAGTGCGTTACGGATCACGATACGCTGTTATCTTCCGTGCGCTCTTCCGTTGTCCCACCGCAGGCAGCTTCGACGGCCTTGATGAACATCGCAGCGGAATCGAAACCGGTCTGCTGACAGATTTCGACCATGCAGGTCGGACTGGTGACATTGATCTCGGTAAGCCAGTCGCCGATCACGTCGATGCCGACGAATAGCAACCCACGCGCTGCGAGCACCGGCGCCAGCGCTTCCGCAATCTCCCGGTCGCGCGCGGTCAGCGGTCGAGCTTCGCCTCGGCCGCCCGCCGCCAGATTGCCACGCGTCTCGCCGGCCATCGGAATGCGGGCAAGGCAGTACGGCACGACTTCGCCGCCAATGATCAGGATGCGCTTGTCGCCCTGCGTGATTTCGGGGATGAAACGTTGCGCCATGATCGTCCGCTGGCCGTCATGGGTCAGCGTCTCGATGATCACGTTGCGGTTCGGATCGTCGTCGCGCACGCGGAAAATCTGGCTGCCGCCCATCCCGTCCAGCGGCTTGAGGACAACATCGCGGTGGGCAGTAATGAAGTCCTTGATGAGGGCGTCGCTACGGGCAACCAGGGTCGGTACGGCGAACTGTGCGAATTCGGCAACGGCGAGCTTTTCCGAGTGGTCGCGCAGCGCACGCGGACTATTGAAAACCCGCGCCCCGTCGGCCTCGGCCAGTTCCAGCAACCAGGTGCTGGTCACATATTCCATGTCGAACGGCGGATCCTTGCGCATGATCACCGCGTCGAAGCCGCGCAGCGGCGCGACCATCTCCTCGCCTTCGACGTACCAGTCCGAATCGGTTTCGAGAAGCACCAGGTGCGTGGCTTCGGCGCAGACACCGTGCCGTGCGCTCCAGTGCAGGGAGGGTTGCTGGATGGTCCACACCGAGTGACCGGCGGCCTGAGCCGCGCGCATCATGGCGACGCTGGAATCCTTGTGGGGTTTCAACGCATCGAGCGGATCGATGATGAAGGCAATGCGCATGGATCAATCCTCCTGGGGTTCCGTACGTTCAAGTTCCAACGAGGCGGCCAACAAGGCCAGCCGTGCCACGACCCCATAAGCATAGAATCGGTTCGGCGCCGCATCCGGCGTCTGGCAGCAATCAGGCAGAGAGCAGCTGGTTTCGAAGGCCAGCGGTTCGAAGTGCATCCCTGGGGCGTTGAGGTTTTCGTCGTTGCCACGCCCCGTATGGACGCGGTAGAAGCCGCCGACCACGTAGCGGTCGATCATGTAGACCACCGGCTCGGCGACGCCGTCGGAAACCTGCTCGCGGGTATGCA
Organism: Propionivibrio sp.; assembly: GCA_003249625.1. Next base: position 9,200 of record QKII01000477.1, read on the forward strand.
CACCTTCCTGGATGATCACCTGCGAAACGCTCGCGCCTTCCTTGATTACCGACATCTTGTTGCGCTGGCGCCGGTTCAGGCCAACAACCTCCGCGGCATCCTTGACCGTCATCACGCCCATGCCGTAGGTACCTGCGTCGGCCTTGACCACCACGTACGGCGTGTCGTCGATTCCGTATTCCTTGTATTTTTCGCGAATCAGGGTCAACACGCCGTCGACGTTGGCTGCCAGGCAATCCTCCCCCTGCCGCTCATGGAAGTCGATACTGTCGCAGACCGAGAAATAGGGATTGATCTGCCAGGGGTCGATGCCAACCAGCCGGGCAAACTCGCTGGCCACCTCGTCGTAGGCGGTAAAGTGGTTCGACTTGCGGCGCGTCGCCCAGCCAGCGTGCAGCGGCGGCAGGATGAACTGCTCGTTGAGGTCCTGCAGGATCTCGGGCACGCCGGCGGTCAGGTCATTGTTGAGCAGTACGGCACAAGGGTCGAAGTCGGCGAGGCCGATTCGGTAGCGGGTGCGTATCAGCGGCTCAAGCAGCAGCGTACCGCCGTCGGGCAGCTCGACCGGCGTCGGCTTGTCGATTTCCGGCAGCAGCGAGCCGACCCGCACGTTCAGCCCGGTCATGCGCAGGATGGTCACCAGTTGCGCGACGTTCTGCAGGTAGAAACGGTTGCGCGTGTGATTCTCCGGGATCAACAGCAAGCTCTTGGCCATCGGACAGATCTTGTCGATGGCCGCCATTGCCGCCTGCACGCACAGTGGCAGGAAGGCTGCGTTCAGGTTATTGAAGCCCCCCGGAAACAGGTTCATATCCACCGGCGCCAGTTTGAAGCCGGCGTTGCGCAGGTCCACAGAGCCATAGAATGGCGGCGTGTGCTCCTGCCACTTGCCACGCAGCCAGCGCTCGATGTCCGGCGTGGCGTCGAGGAATTTCTTTTCAAGTTCAAGCAATGGCCCGGTCAGGGCCGTCGTCAGGTGAGGAACCATGTTTACATCTCCTTCCAGTCCGGCGAGCAGGAGCCCCTGCCGGCGCTTCGGGCGCTCAGGCGTCAGAAGCGGTTCTTCAGTTTATCCCACCAGCTCTGTTCGCCGGAAGGCAGAAAGGAACGAAAGACCTTGGGCAAGGGCGTTTGTTCAAGGCTTCGCTGGGTGAACAGAAACCGGCCGTCACAGACGAAACCGAGATCGGCCCAATCAACCGCGTTGAGTGCGGCAGCCAGCGCATGCACATCGACATGGGGTGCCTTGGGGAAAATTGCAAGCACCGCACCGTCGTAGTTCGGGCAATCATGGACAAAAAAAGGCTGCGCCCGGCGCGTCTTGTTGTTGACATAGACCCGGGGCAGATCCGACTGATAGTAGCCCCGCCCCCACTGCCACCAGTTCGTTTCGTCGTAACGGCGGATGCGGCGGGCAAGCAACCGTTCCTTGTGCGGCAGCAACGCGCTCGGCGCAGGTTGTCCCGGTTCACACCAGATCATCCGCCTCGTCTTGCCATCGGCGGCCGTCCCCGAACAGACGAAATCGCGATTGCCATGATGATCGCTGGTGTAAACATCGTCAGCCCCCGAGACGGCGCCGACCTTGACGAAGGCAATGTCGGAAAGATGCAGGGGGTAATCGCCACGCGCAAACAGCAAATGGCCGCCGCTCTCGACGAAACGCCGCGTTTCCCATCTCGGCGTCTGCAGGCCGGCAACGCCATCTCCCTGCTCGAGTGCCGCATATCGCGTCGTACGCGACAGGTCCCCTTTCGCGAAGCGCCAGATCGCACAATTGGGTGTCGCGTCGTCGAACAGATGCGTATCGCCAAGGTCGATGAAGTCGGTAATCGTCCCCGCCGCAAAAAGCAGGCGGTTGAGCGGCACGGCGGAGGTTGCCTTGAGCAGGTCGCGCGGGGTAATGAAGATCAGCTCGCCGCCCGGTTCAAGCAGGCGCAGACACTTCTCGATGAAGAACAGGTACAGATTGGCCCGACCGTCGAGAACCGTGTTGCGCGCCAGCCGGCGCGTACCTGGATCGATATCCTGATAGCGAACGTAGGGTGGATTGCCGATGATCGTGGCGAACCGCTCGTCGTCAAGCAATTCGAAGAAATTCATCACTTCTGCGCCGGGTGGCGCATGGCGCGGATCGACCTCGATGCCAAGGGCACCGGGGAAATGACGGAGAAAGGCACCATCGCCGCAGGCCGGTTCGAGCACGCGACCGCTGTTGCGCACCAGTGTTCGCATACAGTCAACGATGGCAGCCGGGGTAAACACCTGCCCGAGGGCGGCTACGTCGTAGTCGTCACGTAAAGCGGTGGAAACGGCTGGCATGCGAGGAAAGGGCGCGATGGTCGATCGACAGAGTATACCTCCTTCCGACACCACACCACGAAGGCGAACGGGTTCCATGAAACGGGCGCGTCCCAACCCTCGCGCCAGGAAGAAGACAGAAAAGTGATCATGAGTTAAATTGCATGCCGGTAATGTGGACTGCTCAGACACGGGGAATGAAAAAAACATACGGGAGCTGCAGGGTGTGGGGGAGATTTACCATCGGGTTGGCAATGGCCGGCCTGTTTTCCCCCGTGGAGGCGAAGGATCTGATATTGGCGGAGATTCATCCGCCCGGGCACATCATCGTCAAGGCGGAGGAGCTCTTCGCCAGCCGACTGGCCGAACTGACCAACGGGCAGCTCACGGTCCAGATCAAGCACAGCGCCCAACTCGGCAACGAGAGCAAGTCTTGGGAAAGCGTACGCAACGGCTCGGTCGACGTGGTCCGGATAAACCTCGGCGGAATGGTCAAGGACATTCAGTCGGCACGACTGCTGAGTTTGCCGTATCTGTTCCGCTCGCGCGAGCACATGTGGCGCGTGCTCGGTGGCGATTTCGGCAAACGCATCAAGGCGGAGGTCGAGAAGACCGGCGCTGTCGTGCTGGCCTATTACGACAGCGGCGCCCGGTCTTTCTATACGACCCAAAGGCCGATCCAGAAACGCGCGGACTTCAAGGGTCTGCGCATCCGGGTACAGGACTCGCCGGTCTACAAGGATCTGATCTCCGAACTGGGCGGTACGCCGGTCGTCGTTTCCTATGAAAAGGTCAACGACGCGTTTCGCAAAGGCGAAATCGATGGGGCCGAAAACAATCTGCCTTCGTACGTGTCGAGCGGGCATCACCAGTACGCCCGCTACTACAGCATGGATGAGCACTCCTCGGTGCCGGAAATCCTCCTGATGTCCAAGAAGTCATGGGATGCCCTGACCCCGGAACAACAGACGTCGGTAACGACCGCGGCTGCGGAATCGTCCGCCTACATGAAAAAATTGTGGGCGGAATCGGAAGTCCAGGCGCTGGCGAAAGCCCGCAAGGACGGCGCGGCGATCCTGGAAAAACATCAGGTTTACCTGAGCGGCATTGAAACGTACGCGGTGAAGGTCTACTCAAAATATGTGACAAACCCCGAGGACCTTGGGATTATTCTCAACATCTTGCGCTCTGAATAGGCTGTCGGCGACGCAGGAGAATCGAAATGCACGAAGTCCGCTTACTTGTACTTGGCGCCGGCGGAATCGGCGGTTATTTCGGCGCGCGGATCCATGCCGCGGGGGGCGACGTCACCTTTCTCGTGCGTCCGGCGCGGGCAACCGCCTTGCGTGAGAATGGCCTGAAGGTATTCAGTCCGCACGGCGATCTTCAGATCCAGCCAAAGGTACTGACCCGTGACGAGTTGCGCGAGCCGTTTGACGCGGTAATCCTCTCTTGCAAGGCCTACGACCTCGATGCGGCGATGGACGACATCGCACCCGCCGTCGGTCCGCAAACGCTGCTGTTGCCGCTGCTCAACGGCGTCTCGCATATCGACCGCCTCGCTGCCCGCTATGGCCGCGGACGCATTCTCGGCGGCGTCGCGCAGGCAGCGCTGCTGGTGACCCCTGAAGGCAACATCCGCCATTTCAACGCCACGCACCGGCTGATTACCGGGGTGTTTGATAGTTCCAACACAATGCCGGCAGTGTTGCCGGAACTCGCGCGCGTGATCGCCGCATCCGGCGTCGACTTCATCCTTTCCGACGACATCGAGCAGGCAATGTGGAACAAGTTCGTCTTCTGGTCAGCCTTGGCCGGGGCGACCTGTACCTTGCGCGCCAACATCGGGACCATCTTGAAAACGCTTGGCGGGGAAGAGTTTGTCACCGGCCTGATCGCCGAATGCGCACGCATCGCAGAACTTTCCGGGCACACGCTAACCATCCCGCAACTGTCGACCTGCCGCTCCCTGTTGACCGAAAGCGGTTCTGTTCTTGAAGCGTCGATGCTGCGCGACATCGAACGCGGCAACCGGACGGAGGCAGAATTCACGCTTGGCGACCTCGTCGAACGCGCCAGAACGTTCGGCATCAACCCCCATTGCCTGCGCCTTGCCTATACGCACATGCAGGCCTACGAAATTCGCCGCCAATCCATTTGAGAGCTTGCCCGGCAAGCGGCAGAAGACGGTAAAGTAACACCACAATGCCGGCTGCTTCTGCGAAAGGCGCAGCAGGGCCGACGGATTTCTCGGGGAGACAAAAATGCGGGTACTGGTGTTGGGAGCAGGGGGTATCGGGGGCTATTTCGGTGCCCGAATACAGGCGGCGGGCGGCGACGTGACATTTCTCGTTCGCCCCGGTCGGGCCGCGCAACTGCGCGAGAAGGGCTTGCAGGTAGTCAGCCCGTTCGGCGATCTGCAACTCGTACCGAAAGTCGTCACCAACGAGGAATTGCACGAGGTTTTCGACGTCATCCTGCTGACCTGCAAGGCCTTCGACCTGCCGTCGGCGATGGACGCAATCGCTCCGGCAGTCGGCGAACATACCGCCATCGTGCCCCTGCTCAATGGCGTCCGCCATATTGACACGCTGGTCGGGCGTTTCGGCGCAGGTCGCGTTCTTGGGGGCGTAGCCCTGATTTCGGTGACGCTGATGCCATCCGGCGAAATCCGTCACCTCAACCAGCTGCACCGTTTCACCCTCGGCTCACTCGGTTGGCGTCCGTCCCCGTGGTACGAACCGTTCGCCAAACTGATGGAAGCCTCCGGCGTCGATTTCGTGCGCTCCGACAACGTTGGCCAGGCGATGTGGGACAAGGTCGTGTTTCTCGCCACGCTGGCCGGGGCAACTTGCCTGATGCGCGCCAGCGTCGGCGTCATCATGAGCACGCCGGCCGGCGAGAATTTCATCAACGGCCTGCTCGACGAATGCGCGGCGATCGCCGCGGCCAACAGCCGCAAGCTGGCAGACACGCAACTGACGGTGTTCCGCAACATGCTGACCGACCGCAACTCGCCGCTGGTCGCCTCGATGCTGCGCGATGTCGAGGCCGGCAAGCCGACCGAGGCCGATCACATCCTCGGGGACATGCTCGCCTGGGGAAACAGCAAGCAGATCGCAGCGCCCCTGCTGCGCCTCGCATACTCCCACCTGCAGGCGTATGAACACCGCAGGCAGGCGGAGGCGCGCTGATCCCCGCTATTCGGGCGCCGAGGAGCGGATCAGGTAATCAAATGCCGAGAGTGAGGCCTTGGCCCCCTCGCCCATGGCGATGATGATCTGCTTGTACGGCACCGTCGTGCAGTCGCCGGCTGCGAAAACCCCTGGCATCGACGTCTGGCCACGGTTATCGATCTCGATCTCGCCGCGCGGCGAAAGGTTGAGCGTGCCCTTCAGCCAGTCGGTGTTCGGCAACAGACCGATCTGCACGAAGATGCCTTCGAGTTCGATCGTGTGCGATTCGCCGTTGGCGCGGTCCTTGTAGACCAGGCCGTTGACCTTTTCCCCGTCACCGGTCACCTCGGTCGTCTGCGCGTGGGTGATGATCGTGACGTTGGGCAGACTGCGCAGCTTGGCCTGCAGTACCGCGTCAGCACGCAGCACCGAATCGAATTCGATCAGCGTGACGTGGGCGACGATGCCGGCCAGGTCGATGGCCGCTTCGACGCCGGAGTTGCCGCCACCGATCACCGCCACGCGCTTGCCCTTGAACAGCGGCCCATCGCAGTGCGGGCAGTAGGCCACGCCGCGCGCCTTGTATTGCTGTTCGCCGGGGACGTTCATGTTGCGCCAGCGTGCGCCGGTGGAGAGGATCACCGTCTTGCTCTTCAGCCTCGCACCGCTGGCCAGACGCACCTCGGTCAGGCCGTCCGGGCAGCTTGAAAGTGCCTCTGCACGCTGCAGGTTCATGATGTCGACGTCGTAGTCGCGCACGTGCTGCTCAAGCCCGGCGGCCAGTTTCGGCCCCTCGGTTTCCTTGACCGAAATGAAGTTCTCGATGGCCAGCGTGTCGAGCACCTGGCCGCCGAAACGCTCGGCGACGACGCCGGTGCGTACGCCCTTGCGCGCCGCGTAGATGGCACTTGCCGATCCGGCCGGGCCACCGCCGACGACGAGCACATCGAACGCTGCCTTGGCCGCCAGCTTCTCGGCCTCCCTTGCGGCGGCGCCGGTATCGATCTTGGCGACGATCTCTTCGAGCGTCATGCGCCCCTGGCCGAAAGGCTCGCCGTTCAGATAAATGGTCGGAACAGCCATGATCTGGCGTTCCTCGACTTCCTTCTGGAAAACTGCGCCGTCGATCATCGTGCTGCTGATGCCGGGATTGAGCACGGCCATCAGGTTGAGCGCCTGGATCACGTCCGGACAGTTGTGGCAGGAGAGCGAAATGAAGGTCTCGAAGCGAAAGTCGCCGGAGATCTCGCGGATCTGTTCGATCGTCGCTGCCTCAACCTTTGGCGGGTGACCACCGGTCTGCAACAGGGCGAGAACCAGCGAGGTGAATTCATGGCCCAGCGGAATGCCGGCGAAACGAATCCGGGCGGACTCCCCCGGGCGACCGACGGTAAAGGACGGACGGCGGGCGTCGTGACCGTCCAGGCGAACCGAGACCTTGTCTGAAAGCGAATCAATGTCTTCCAGCAGACCGTGGAGTTCCTGCGATTTGGCGCTGTCGTCAAGCGAGGCGACCAGTTCGATCGGCTGCTGCAGGCGCTCCAGATACGCCTTGAGCTGGCCCTTGATGGCGGCGTCGAGCATTATTTTTCTCCCTATGAAGCGGGTTGGCGATGGACGAACGATGGAGTGAGAGGAATATCATGCCGCCCCCGGCTTGCGCCGGGGCAACGACACCGGTTGGATCAGATCTTGCCGACGAGGTCAAGCGACGGGGCGAGGGTAGCTTCGCCTTCCTTCCACTTGGCGGGGCAGACTTCACCCGGGTGCGAAGCGACGTACTGGGCGGCCTTGACCTTGCGCAGCAGTTCGGAGGCATCGCGGCCAATGCCGCCGGCGTTGATTTCGATGATCTGGATCTTGCCCTGCGGATCGATGACGAAGGTGCCACGCTCGGCGAGGCCGGCTTCCTCGATCATCACACCGAAGTTGCGGCTGATCACGCCGGTCGGATCACCGACCATGACGTACCCGATCTTCTTGATCGTCTCGGACGAGTCGTGCCAGGCCTTGTGCGTGAAGTGCGTGTCGGTGGAGACGCTGTAGATCTCGACGCCGAGTTTCTTGAATTCGGCGTAGTTGTCCGCGAGGTCGCCCAGCTCGGTCGGGCAGACGAAGGTGAAGTCGGCCGGGTAGAAGAACACCACAGACCACTTGCCGCGCAGGTCGGCATCGGAAACGGCGACAAACTTGCCGTCGTGGAAGGCGGTGGCGTTGAACGGCAGGACTTCGGAATTGATCAGCGATTTCATTGTTCTATCTCCTTGGGTGGGTTGTCTATCGAAGTGACGAATGAATACTACTGGCGTTGGCAACTTTTTTGAAATTGATTGTATAAATACTTTCAATAGTCTCCGCCTATTGCCATGGCGAAAGGCAAAATGGGCGCCGGCTGGATCACCGGGCGGCCTTTTTTGTTCCCGAACCACCCCGCACACGCGAACCATCCGCTCGCCGGTAGGCCTCGGCGATGAAGCCAAAGCATGGCTCATGTACAATATGCCTCTTTTTTAATCAACGACTTCCGGGGTTTTTGAGTGCTCGTCGCTTCCAACATCACCATGCAGTTCGGGGCCAAGCCCCTTTTCGAGAACGTTTCCGTCAAGTTCGGCGAAGGCTTCCGCTACGGCCTGATCGGCGCCAACGGCTCCGGCAAATCGACCTTCATGAAGATCGTCGCGGGCGAACTGGAACCCTCCGCCGGCAACATTTCCAAGGACGCGCACGAGCGCATGGCCTTTTTGCGCCAGGACCAGTTCGCCTACGAGGATCAGCGCGTGATCGACGTGGTGATGCAGGGCCATCAGGAGATGTGGGCGTGCATGCAGGAAAAGGACGCCATCTACATGAACCCCGAGGCGACCGAGGAAGACTACCTGCACGCGGCTGAACTCGAACACCACTTCGCCGAGTTCGGCGGCTACACGGCCGAAGCGCGCGCCGGCGAACTGCTGCTCGGCGTCGGCATTCCGTCGGAACAGCACTACGGCCCGATGAGCGAGGTCGCCCCAGGCTGGAAGCTGCGCGTGCTGCTGACGCAGGCGCTGTTCGCCGACCCGGACATCCTGCTGCTC
>QKII01000476.1 GCA_003249625.1 Propionivibrio sp.
AGCGTAGATCAGCGCGGAGACGTAGCGGCACCAGCGGTCGTTGCGCAGGAAGACGCGGACGCGCTGATGTTCGTAGAGCATGACGATGCCGTGCGCAATGCGTTGCAGATCGGCGGTGTCGGTTTCGATCAGTTCGTCGCGTGGGTAGGTTTCCAGAATGTTGCGCAGCGTCTTGTCGTTGTGTCCGCCGGGCACGAAGCCGCAAGCGGCGCGCACCGCCGCGACCTTGCCGCGAACAACGGGAATCTCGCTGGTGGAAATATGGTAAACGTGCGCTGCGTACAGGCCGACGAAGACGTGCTGGCCGACAATGCGGCCGGCGGTGTCGCGTTGCAGGACGCCGATGAAGTCGAGGTAGCCGGAACGATGGACGATGGAGCGTGCATCGGCCTTGGCCAGTGTCAGCGCCGACGGGAGCTTCTCCACTTCGGCAAGTTTGCTCGGGATGCCAGCCCGGCAGTGACCAAAACGCGGATGGTTTGCGTGGCGCAGCAGGCCGAGTCCACCGTCCGGGGTGCGTGCCAGTTCGTCGCCGCTCACCGCATAGTGGGCGTAGCCGAGGAAGACGAAATTTTCGCTCGACGTCCAGCGCAGAAAGTCGCTGATTTCCGGGGTGTCGGCCGCCGGTAGGGCGGCAAGATCGTTGATCGCGGTGGCGATCCGTTCGCGCATGGCGGCGAAATCTTCGACTGAGGCGCGGATGTCGGCCAGCACCTGCACGATTTCTTCCTGCAGGGCTTGCTGTTCTTGTGCATCACCGATCCGGTCGATTTCGAGATGGATCCACGATTCGTTGCGGGTGCCCGGCGTGCCGCGAGCGGTGCTGGTCAGATGGCGGCCTTGCTCATCGCGCTCGACGCCGAGAACAGGGTGAAGCAGGCGGTGGATGACCAGTCCCTTGTTGAAGATGATCATGGTGACCGAATCGACGAGGAACGGCATGTCGTCGGTGACGATGTCGATGACCGTGTGCGGCGAGTGCCAGCCATGGCGGTCGAAGTCGGGCGTATAGAGGGCGACGGCGGCGTGGCCCAGGGGACGTGACTGGCCGAGGCGGAAGTGCTGGATGGCGCCGCCGTGTAGTTCTTCAAGACGGGCGTCACCGAAATTGTCAGCGTCGATTTCAGCGAAGTAGCTCGCCAGATGGTCGGTCAGAGAGGGGGAAATCTTCTGTCGTTCGGAAATTTCACGAAGGTTTCGCTGGAGGTTGCTGGAGAAATTCGACTCATTGAGCATTCTTGTCTCCTCGCCCGGCGAGCTTCCGGCATGGCAAACCGGCGGGTTCGGCCGGGGCGTATGGTGATGAAAAAAAACGGATTAACAACAGTGTTGATTCATAAGCTTCGCTTAAAGGGTTTCGTCAACGATCGTTTATTAAACGTAGCCCATTCTTTGCTCGTTTCCAGCCAATGGCAAACGATGTATATTCACCTGATTGTTCTGATTCGGAATGTTGCAATGCGCAGAAAAATTCCTGGCACGGACCTTCTCCTCGCCTTCGAAACGGCCGCCAGACACCAGAGTTTCACGCGTGCCGCTGAGGAGTTGTCCCTGACCCAGAGTGCGGTGTGCCGGAAGATTTCCGCGCTGGAAGATTACCTTGGTGTGCAGTTGTTCAATCGCGTCAAGAAGCGCGTGACGCTTTCCGCGACCGGGCAGATTTATGCACGGCAGGTCCGGGAGAACCTTAAACGGATCGAGCACGACACGCTGTCGCTGATGGCGCACCGGAATGCTGGCCGTGTCCTTGAGCTGGCTGTCATACCGACGTTCGCGACCCGCTGGCTGATTCCGCGTCTCGCCGATTTCCAGTCGCATAATCCGGAGATCACGCTCGACCTGACGACGCGCAACGAGCCGTTCATGTTCATCGATACGCCTTTCGATGCGGCGATCCACTTTGGCGATCCGGTGTGGCCGGGTGCGATCACAGAATACCTGTTCGGCGAGGAAATGGTGCCAGTGTGCACGCCGCAGTTGTTGAAAGGACGGGCTTCGGTTGAGCCTTCCGATCTGGAGAAGATGCCGTTGCTGCACCAATCGTCGCGTCCCGATGCCTGGCGGGAGTGGTTCGAGGTGGCGGGGCTGACGAACGTCAATGCCATGGGCGGGTCGCGTTACGAGGTTTTCGCGATGCTTGTTGAGGCGGCGAAGGCCGGGCTTGGCGTCGCCCTGATGCCGCGCTTTTTCGTGCTGAAGGAAATTGCCTCAGGCGAACTGGTGGTTCCCTGTCAGTATGTATTGCACAACCAGCGTAGCTATTACCTTGTCTATCCCGAGGACAAGATGGAGTCCGAGTCGTTGCAGGCCTTTTGTGCCTGGTTGCGCGAGCAGGCGAGAATCTACCGGGAGCAGGAGGCGCTTTGATCGATCAGGGCTCGCCTCGCGCGGGGGCCGTGAAATACAGGCCGGACGGGGCGTCTCTTCAGACGCCCCATCGCGGGTGAGCACTTCCTTATTTCGGACGTGATCCGGTAGGGAACGGCCAGGCGCCCGTTGGGTTGAGCGCGGATTTCCTGCCGGGGGTCGCCGCGCTTGAGGGGGGCGTGGCTTGTGAAGGTGGTTTTCCCTGAGCTGTCTTGGCTATCTTTGCCGGGGCCTTGGCCTTTGCTTTCACCGTCGCTGGCTTTGCGGCTTTGGCTGCCTTGGTTTTGGGGGTTTCTGCTTTCTTTGCTGCCGGTTTTGCCGCTACGGCCTTGGGCGTTGCAGCCTTCTTCACGGCACTTTTGGTTGAGGCCACGGGTTTTGTTGCCGTGGTTTTTGCAGCGGGCGTCTTGGCAGCGGCGACTTTTTTTGCAGCGGGTTTTGCGGTGGCCGCCTTCGGCGGTGCTGCTTTCTTTTCTGCGGGGCCGGCTGGTGCGGCTTTGGTTGCCGGTGCTTTCTTCGTGGCGGACTTGGGCGTTGCAGTTTTCTTCACGGCACTTTGGGTGGGGGCCACGGGTTTTGCAGGCGTGGTTTTTGCGGTGGGCGTCTTGGCAACGGCGATCTTTTTTGCCGCAGGTTTCGTGGCGGTCTTGGGCGTCGCAGCCTTCTTTGCTGCCGGCTTTGCCGCAGCAGCTTTTGTCGGCGTGGGTTTGGCCGTCAGGACTTTCGGGGTGGCAACCTTCTTCACGCTGGGTTTTTCGACGGCAGTCTTGGTTGGTGATGCCTTCGCGGTGCTGCGTTTCTTTGCTGCAGGTTTTTCGTCAGGCGGGGATTTTTTCGTGCTTGTTGCCATATCAACCTCCTTCTGTTTTCGCATCGGGGTGCGGGTTGCGGGGAGCTGCATGACTTCGATCCGGGATGGCCGGACCATTCAACAGGAGAATGCGGGAGGCATTCGCGCTGACTGAATCCTGAGCGGGCAACAGGCGCTGGTGCTTGCTTCCGGCGAGTCGCCAGACACGAAGGATTCTAGTAACCGCGAACGTACTGAGCAAGGCGGAGCAGCCGATATTCTTGCTGGGGCTTGCGATGTGTGGCGAGAACGACACGCTTGCCGGAATGCGCCTGAGAGAAATGACGGCAGCTTATGCCGTTGCCGGCGTCCAGCGTGGTGGAATTCCGGGAAGGGAAAGCCTGTGCCACTGGAAAAAGGGACCTGGATCGGTCTTGCGTCCGGGGGCGATATCCGAATGTCCTGTCAGTGCTTCGATCGGATAGTGCTGCTGCAATCTCCGGATCATGCCCTGCAGGCATTCGTATTGCGCATCTTCGAAGGGGAGGTCGTCGCATCCTTCGAGTTCGATGCCGATTGAGAAATCGTTGCATCGTTCGCGATCACGCCAACACGACAGGCCCGCATGCCAGGCCCGCTTGTCGCACGAAACGAATTGAGTTGCTTCGCCATCCCTGCGGATGAGGAAGTGTGCCGAGACTTTCAGATGGTTGATGGTGACAAAGTAGGGATGCGTTGCCGGGTCGAGCGTGTTGGTGAACAGGCGGGTGATGTCGTCGCTGCCGAACTGCGCGGGCGGGAGACTGATGGCATGAACAACGATCAGCGAGGTGGTTGCGGGGGCAGGACGCTCGTCCTGATTGGGCGAGACGATATGCGAAATTCCGGGAATCCAGCCTTTCTCCATTGCGGGAAACAGGATCATTCCGGGAGTTCCTCGATTCCCAGTCGCTCGATACGGTAGCGAAGCGAGCGGAAGGTGATTCCCAGCAGTCTGGCCGCCGCCGTCCTGTTAAAGCCAGTTTTTCCGAGTGCGTCGAGGATGGCTTGGCGTTCGACGCGGTTCAGGTGATCGTCGAGCGTTTCTCCAGGCTGGCCGCCGGGTTCGTCGCCGATCGGTGTGTCGGTGGCGAGTTGCAGATCGTCCGGCGAGATCCGGTCGTCGAGACAGAGGGCCGTCGCCCGCTCGAGAATGTTTTCGAGTTCCCGAACGTTGCCGGGGTAGCTGTAGGCGCCAAGCGCCCGCATCGCTTCATCCGAAAGCGTCGGGCTGTGGCCCGCGCAGATGCGTGCTAGCAACGCGTCGACCAGCGGCGATATGTCCTCCTGGCGCTCGCGCAGGGGCGGCATCTTGAGTTCGATAACGTTCAGGCGGTAGTACAGATCCTGGCGGAAGGAACCCGCGTCAACACATTCCTTGAGCTTGCGGTGGGTGGCAGAAACGATGCGTACGTCGACGCTTTCCTCGAGGGTGCTGCCGACCTTGCGCACCTTCTTTTCCTGAATTGCGCGCAGTAGCTTGACCTGCATGGCCAGCGGTAGATCGGCGACTTCGTCGAGAAAGAGAGTGCCACCGTTGGCAGCGTGAAAAAAGCCTTCGCGGTCGCTGTCGGCACCTGTGAACGCGCCCTTGCGGTAACCGAAGAACTCGCTTTCCATCAGGTTCTCGGGGAT
>QKII01000422.1 GCA_003249625.1 Propionivibrio sp.
GACGGTGACCGAGACGAGGGCCATCACCGAGCCTACCGAAAGGTCGATGCCGCCGGTGAGGATGACGAACAGCAGGCCGAGCGAGACGACGCCGAGCGGCACGCTTTGGCGCAGGATGTTGGTGATGTTGTCGACGGTCAGGAAACGGTCCGAGAGAAAGGCCGAGACCAGCAGCATTGCAATGAAGACGATCAGCGAGGACTGGTCAAGGAGGTGCTTGGCAAGGCCTGGTCCGCGCGGAGTCTCAGCCTGGGGGGCGGTTTGTTGGGACTTTTGGGTCAGTGTGGTCGAGTTCATCGTCGTTCTCCTCAATGGGCGGCCTGGGCCACGCGGCGGGGAATGGCATGGGACATGATGGATTGTTCGGTCATCGTTTCGCCGGCAACTTCGCCGGTGATCCGGCCTTCGCTGAGCACGGCTCCGAGGAAATGACCAGGATTGCTCGCCCTTCCTGGGCGAGGCGGTGAATCACGGCGTAGATTTCCGACTTGGCACCAACGTCGACGCCGCGTGTCGGTTCGTCAAAGATCAGCACATCGCAGTTGGCATTGATCCATTTGCCGAGTACGACCTTTTGCTGGTTGCCGCCGCTCAGGCTGGATACCGGGTCGGTCAGCCGGCCGAGCTTGATCCGCAGCAGTTCGCGCAGGCGTTGCGCGATGCCGCGTTCTTCCTTCTTGTCGAGAATGCCGAAGCGTGAGACGCCGCCGAGCTTGGAGAGCGTGATGTTCTGTTCGATCGGCAGGTTGAGGACGGCGCCCTGCAGCTTGCGGTCTTCTGGAACCAGCCCGATGCCTTGGGCGACTGCGTCGGCTGGGTGCTTGACGTGCACCGGGCGCCCGCCCTTGAGAATTTCGCCCTGCGCGTGGCGGGCGATGCCGAAGACACACTCGGCGATCTCGGTGCGCCCGGAGCCTACCAGACCGGCGAGGCCGACGACTTCACCCTTGCGTACCTGGACGTTGATGTCTTCCAGCACGCCGGGGCGGTTGAGGTTGCGGATCTCGAAATAGATTTCGTCGCTCGGTGTCGAGCGTTCGGGGAACAGCGAGGTCATTTCGCGGCCAACCATCATGGTAATGATGTCGTGCTCACTGCAGGTCTTGGGGTCCAGTTGGCCGACGGTCTCGCCGTCCTTGACCACGGTAATGCGGTCGGCGATGCGGAACAGTTCCTGCAGGCGGTGCGAAATGTAGAGAATGGTGACACCGCGTTGCTTCAGGCGCATCAAGTTTTCGAAGAGCACGTCGACTTCGGGATCGGCGAGGACGGCGGTCGGCTCGTCGAGGATCAGGATGCGAACGTCTTTGGCCAGCGATTTTGTGATCTCGACCATCTGCTGATAGGCGACGCTGAGGTCGCCGACGCGCGTGCGCGGGTCGATGTCATAACCGAAGGCACGGAGCAGTTCGCCGGCCTTGCGGTTGAGTTCCTTCCAGTCGACGAGGCGGCTACCCTGGCCGAGGTCGTCGAGGAAAATGTTTTCGGCCACCGACAGGTCAGGGGCCAGGGCTAGTTCCTGATGCACGATGCCGATGCCGCAGGCCATGCTTTGCTGCGGCGATGTAAAATGGACTTCTTCGCCAAAACAGGTAATGCGTCCGGCGTCGCGGATGTAGATGCCGGAGAGGATCTTCATCAGCGTCGATTTGCCGGCACCGTTTTCGCCGACGATTGCGTGGATGGTCCCGGTGTCCGCCGAGAAATTGATGCCACGCAAGGCCTTGATGCCGCCAAAGCTTTTCTGGATGCCTTCGGCGACGATCGCTTGAGCTGTCATGCCCACCCCTTCCTGTTGCTGCCGTGTTGCCCTGGAGTTGTTTTTGTCAGGGGCATGTATGAAAAAAACGGCGGGTTGGGCCGGGAAAAGCCCGCCCGCCGCACCGTTGATCAGTAGATCGAGTCTTTGTCGTAATACTTGTCGACGTTGTCCTTGGTGATCAGGATCGGGGTGATGAACTCATAATCGCTGAACTTGGTCTTGCCGGCCTTGAAGTCCTTGATGACTTCCATGACCTTTTCGGCAAGCGCCTTCGGGTTGTTCGAGGCGGTAGCCTTGAGTTCGCCGTTCTTGATCGATTCCAGCCCCTTCTTGTAGCCGTCGTGGGCGATGACCGTCACGTTCTTCAGCTTGCCGGAGGCCTTGAGCGCGCGGATCGCTCCGAGCGCCATGTCGTCCATTTCCGTGTAAACAGCGTTGATTTTGTCGCCGTGCGCGACCAGCGCGTCTTCCATCGCCTTCAGGCCGCCCTGCTGGTCCCAGTTGCCCCAGCCTTGCGTCAGCACCGTGAAGTTGGTGCGGCCGTACTGGCGCATCTGTTCTTCCATGACCGCGGCGATGAAGTTGTCGCGACGGGCGGCGCCGACCAGGTTGCCCTGGTTGCCGCTGATGATCACGGCGTTGATCGGCTTGTCACCAAACAGCTTGACCGCGTATTCGCCGAGCATCTTGTTGTTGACCGGGTTGTTGGCCATCACGCGGGTGATTACCGGGGCGTCGAGGCTGATGTCGCTGTCGAGGTTGACGACCGGAATGCCCTTGGCGGTGGCTTTCTTGACGATATTCACGCCGGCCGCCGGGTCTTGCGGGTTGAGCACCAAAATGTCGATGCCCTGCGAGAGCATGTCCTCGACGTCGGAAATCTGCTTGTTCATGTTGCCGGCGGCGTCTGTGGCGACGATTTCATAGCCGGCCTTCTTGGCGCTGATTTTCATGTACTCGGTCAGGCCATTGAAGAAAGCGCCATTCAGTGTGCGATTGGAAAAACCGATCTTCAGTGGCTGGGCCGCCTGGGCTGCGCCGCACATTCCCAGAATGCCGGCGGTGATCATGGCAACTGCGAGAAACCGTTTCATTGTTCGTGCCTCCTCAATTATGTTAGTTGGGTGTTTCCGCTGTGCTGCATGCGACTTTTCGACTGGGCGTTTTTTGTTTTCCCGGAGTCGGGTCAGCGCTGGGAAGATTACAAAGCGCGCGGATCGTCCTCTATGCGAAAATTTTGCAGTGCTATGCAATTTCTTACATTGATTTCACGCCAGCGCGATATGCCCGACGCCGCTCATACGGTTGCGGTGCGCGTTCAGCGATTCCGGCGAGGACGTGCGATCTGAGCGGAATTTTGTCGGAGATACGCCCATGTAGCGGGTGAAATTTCGGTTGAACGTCGACAGGGAGTCGTAGCCGACATCGTAGGCAATTGCGGTGACCGACGATTCCGTTTCGATCAGCATCTGACAGGATTTGTAGATGCGCATCCGGTTCAGATACTCGAGACAGGTGCAGCGTACGTGCCGGTCGAAAAAGCGGGAGAAGGCGGAAAGCTGCATATGCTCGCGCTCGGCGATTTCACGGCAGGAGAGGTCAGAGCGGCTGTAGTTCTCGGCAATGTAGTTGAGGATGTTGTTCAGCCGCTTCATCTGGATCCCGTCGGTTTTCGGCAGGACCAGCGAGAGCGGTTGCCGCGCGTTGTCCTCGGTAAGCAGACTGACGATGCGGAAGAAGGTGATCAGCCGGTTCATGCCGGTTGCCGTGAGCAGTTCGTGCAGCAGCGGCCAGACGGCCTGCGAGGCAGTATCGGAAAATTTGATCCCTGCGCGCGACTCGTCGAGTAGTACCGAAAACGCGGCGCAGTCGGCGAACTGGGTCACGCATTTATGCGCAAAGGCGCCGCTGAACTGGATGACCAGGTCGCGCTCGGCGATTTCGATGCGTCCACCGGGCAGATCATCGCGGGCGCCATCAGTGACCCACATATGTGGCAGGTTGGCTCCGGTCATCACCAGGTCGCCAACGTCGAATTGCCCGACATGCGTGCCGACGTAGCGGAGGCCGGATGAGCGGCGGATCAGGTGGATTTCGAATTCAGGGTGATAGTGCCAACCCGTGTAATGGAACGGGTAGTCATGGCAAAAAACGAGAAAGTCGCGTTCGAGCGGTGTGGCGATGACCTCTCGCAAAGGTCTGGTGTTCATTGGCGATAACCCTCACTGCAGGATGATGCAATCGGCCCGTACGCCCTCTTTTCTCTTTGTGCATTTTTTTGGCAGATGGGTCGCCGGACGGTTCGACAAGCGCGCATCACTATGCGTCGACGGTCGGGCAATGTCAGGTCGCTTTTTGCACGGGGCTGTGCAAAATTTTACACCTGGCGCTTGGGTCAGGGAGCGATTCGGAGCGGCAGGGCGCTCTTCAAGGGTTTGGGTGGCTCGCTTTTTGAGCCTTTGCCCTGCCGATTTTTTTACTCGTTTCTGATCAGGCGAAACGGCGCACCGTCTCCTTCGCGCCGACTTCGTACAGGCTGGTCAGTGCTTCCGTATAGGCCTCGACGAAGCGCTGGTTGTCGCAAAGGTCGCCGAATACCGCCCGGTTTTCGATGAAGGCGGTCATGTTCCGGCGATTGTTTGCGGCGATCTTCATTAGTTCGTCCTTCATCCGGTCGACGACGGCGATCGCTTCGCCTTGTTCGTCCTTGCCCTCCGCGTAGCGCGCCCAACTGGCGACGACTGCCGCGCTACGCCGGATTTCGCCGCCGCTGGCCAGGTTGGCGCGCACCACCGGCAGCAGCCACTTCGGGATGCGGTCGGAGCTTTCGGCACAGAGCCGGGCGAGCGTGTCGCGAACTTCCGGGTTGGCGAAGCGGGCGATCAGCGTGCGCCGGTAGAGGTCGAGGTCGACGCCGGGAACGGGCATCAGCGTCGGTGTGCCCTCGCGCTCCATGTAGTTGAGCAGGAATGTCTCGAACAGCGGGTCCTGCGTAACCTCATGGGCGTAACGGTAACCGGCGAGGTAGCCGAAGTAGGTCAGTGCCTGGTGGCTGGCGTTGAGCAGACGCAGCTTCATCAGTTCGTACGGAACCACATCCTTGACGAGTTGAACGCCAGCTTGTTCGTACGGAGGACGGCCAAGCGGGAAATGGTCTTCCAGTACCCATTGGGTGAACGGCTCGCACACGACCGGCCAGGCATCGTCGATGCCGAAGCGCTGGGCGACCTGCTCGATGTCGCTCGGTGCGGTGACTGGCGTGATGCGGTCGACCATTGCATTGGGGAAGGCAACGTGGGTGGTGATCCAGTCGCCGAGTGCATCCTTGCGCAGCGCGAAGGCAGTAAACATCTTCCTGGCGACGTCTCCGTTGGACTGGATGTTGTCGCAGCTCATCACGGTGAAGGGGGCAATGTTCCGCTCACGCCGCCGCCGCAAGGCTTCGGTGACGAGGCCGAAGACGGTCGCCGGGGCTGCGGTGTTTTCAAGATCCTTGATGACCGCTGGCGTGTCGAAGTCGAACTCGCCGGTAACGTGGTGGAAGTTGTACCCTCCTTCGGTGATGGTCAGGGAGACGATGCGCGTGCTTTGCGCGGCCAGGGTCTCGATGACGTTCTCGACGTCATCCGGTGCATAGAGATAATCGACGATCGAACCGATGACCCTCGCTTCGTAGTTGCCGTCGGGGTGCTTTGTGACGAGCGTGTACAGTCCGTCCTGCGACTTGAGTACGTCGCGCATGCGCTGATCGGCTGGCATCACCCCAACGCCGCAGATGCCCCAGTCCATCGCCAGTCCTTGGTTCATCAGTTGGTCGACGTACATCGCCTGGTGGGCGCGATGAAAGCCCCCTGTGCCGAAATGGACGATGCCAACGCTCACTTGCGAACGGTCGTAGGAGGGGCGCGCGACGCCGGACGGTAGTTGCGACAGGGTGGCAGTGCCAAGTTTCAACATTGAAATCCTCGCTTGTGGAATGGTCGGGAAAGTCGTGGTGTGCCAAGTCCGACTGACGGCGGCAGCGACTGGGTTCGAGTTTCATGCACACGGAGATTTTCGGCAGCTTGATATTTCCGGACTTGATTGCAGGGTTTTACGCTGTTCCGACAGCGCGCTGCGCAGGCAAGGGCGGTTTCCGGTATCCTTCTCGCTGGCCGCACATCGCGGCATTCAATAGAACATCCCGCATCGGAACCACCAATGATTTCCACTGAATGGATCGGTTATGGCGCAGCCATACTGACCACTATTTCCTTTGTTCCCCAGGTCTGGCAAATCTGGATGACCCGCCACACCAAGGACATTTCCCTGCGCATGTATATCCTGTTTACCGGCGGAGTGAGCCTATGGCTGCTTTACGGCGTGCTGCTTGGCTCTTGGCCGATCATTGTCGCCAACAGCGTGACGGTCGTTCTGGCGGGTACGGTACTGGCGTTGAAACTACGCCACGGCTGATCGGTGAGGGGTTATTGAGCGCGTTTGCGCCAGGCCCACCACAGGCGGATTCCCAGTAGCCAGGAAACGATTCCGGCGTAGATGCTGACGGTCGCGAAATCGTTCTTGCCGGCCTTGTGCCACCAGTAGTGCAGGATTGCGGCGATGGCGATGACGTATACCAGGCGGTGCAGCCGCACCCAGTTCCGCCCCAACCGTCGCATCATGCCGTTGGTCGAGGTGGCAGCCAGCGGAATTAGTAGTATAAAGGCGGTGAATCCCGCGGCGATGAACGGCCGTTCCAGCACGTCCTGCCACATGGCCTGAACATCCAGCGCGTGGTCAACCCAGAACCAGAGCGAGAAATGCAGGATGGCGTAGAAGAAACTATACAGGCCGAGCATCCGCCGGAACCTGATCCATTGCGAGAGCCCGGTGAGCCGCTTTGCCGGCGTCATCGCCAGCGTCAGGCAGAGGAAAACCAGCGCCCAGGTTCCTGTCGAGCGGGTGACGAACTCGAACGGGTTGGCCGTCAGGTCGTCATTCCAGCCTAGCCAGATCAGACGCGCCAGTGGCAGCAAGGCTGTGATGAATACGGCCGGGCGGAAGAGGTCCATCGGACGCATTGTTAGTTCAGAAGTGCTTTTTCAGGTCCATCCCGGCGTAGAGCGACGCCACTTGCTCTGCGTAGCCGTTGAACATCAGTGTCTTTCGTTTCGGCGGAAAGAGGATGCTGCCGCCGCCTTCGCCAATGCGCTGTTCGGTGGCCTGGCTCCAGCGTGGATGCGGAACAGTCGGATTAACGTTGGAGTAAAAGCCGTATTCATGCGGGGCGGCGACCTGCCAGCTGTTTTTGGGCTCTGTCTCGGTGAACCGAATGCGCACAATCGACTTGGCGCTCTTGAATCCGTACTTCCATGGCACCACCAAGCGGACCGGCGCACCGCTCTGCTTAGGCAATACTTCGCCGTAAAGGCCGAACGTAAGCAGCGTAAGCGGATGCATCGCTTCGTCGAGACGTAGGCCCTCGACGTAGGGCCATTCGAGCACAGGGGAAGAAACTCCCGGCATCTGCTTTCGGTCGGCGAGCGAAATGAATTCGACGTACTTGGCGTTGCCCGTCGGCTCGACCTTGCGGATCAGTTCTGACAGCGATACGCCAATCCAGGGGATCACCATCGACCAGCCCTCGACACAACGAAGACGGTAGATGCGCTCCTCCAGCGGAGCGAGCTTCAGCAACTCGTCGATGTCGTACACCTTGGGGGTGCGGACATGTCCTTCGACGGACACGGTCCACGGGCGTGTGATCAGGGTGTGCGCGTGCTGGACTGGATCGCCCTTGTCGGTACCGAACTCGTAGAAATTGTTGTAGCTGGTGACGTCCTTGTAGCGCGTCAGCTTTTCTTTTGTCGAGTATTGCGCGTTCACGGTCGCCGCCAGCTTTTCGCTGTTGGCGTTGGGCGACGACGTGGGAAGGGGGGGCTGGGCGAAGGCTTGCCGGGCGAAAAACGGTGATAACGCCGCGCCGAATGCTCCGGCTGCAGCGGCCCGTATCAGCGTGCGTCGCTGCTCGAAGACGTCGCGCGGGGTTATCTCGCAGGCTGGAATAACCTGGCCTAGTTGATCTTGGCGGCGCATATCGACCTCCCGACGTTTTTTGACAATACAATAGGCGCTTCTCGACGCGAAGCGAACAGGTGTTTCCTTGAAGTCTTTTGAGTGGATATTGGCTGCTTTGTTCCTCGGGTGCGCTGTGTCGGCTATTGCCGGGCCTGCTCCGTGGTACCAGTGGCGCAGCGTGACCGGTGCCTCCGTTTGCGCGCAGACCTCGCCGGGGCCAGCCTGGATAAGGCTGGAACAAGCGTTTGTCGATCCGCGCTGCCAGCGTCGCGTCCCGTCGACGAACGATGCGAAAACGCGAAGCGGAAAGTAATTGAAAACGCGCCTTGCGGTTCGCTGGATGTCTCCTTTTTCATCTGCTGGATGTCGTTGCCTTGACTGAAGTTGTAAAAAACATATCGCGTGTTCGTTTGGCCGAATGCATGCTCTTGCTCGTGGCGCTGATGTGGGGAATGAACCCGCCGGTGATCAAGCTTGGCCTGCAGCATATTCCGCCCTTGCCTTACAACGTCGCACGCATGGTTGTCGGCAGCCTTTTTGCACTGTTTGCCTTGTGGCTGTCCGGGAGCTGGCGTCGACCAGCGCGGGCCGATCTTGGTGTGCTGATGCGTACGAGCGTCTTTGGCTTTTTTGTTTTTCAGATATTCTTTACCGAGGGAATTCAACGGACGACGTCCGGCAATGCGGCCTTCATGTTCTGCCTGTTGCCTGTGTTTGTGTTGTTGATGAATCGCTTCTTCGGTTTCGATAGCATCAACCGCGCGGTCGTGATCGGTATGGCCTGTTCGATGGCGGGAGTTGGACTGATCGTCATTGGCGCCGGCAAGGAGGTAAGCATAGCGGGGCACCATCTGATCGGAGCGTTCCTCGTGTTGCTTTCGCAGGTCGGATACGCCTATTACACGGTGTTTTCGAAGCAATTGCTCGAGCGCTATTCGACCTATCAGGTCACCGCGTCGATGATGATCGTGACGACAGTCATGCTTCTGGCCGTGTCCGTGCCGGAGATGCGCAGTGTTGCTTGGACGGCATTGCCCGCCTCGGCGTGGGGGAGCGTGGTGTTTTCGGCGATTTTCGGTTTGTGCCTTGGTAATTTCCTGTGGATCTGGGGCTCTGGCGTGCTCGGTACGTCGCGCGCGTCGGTATTCAATAACCTGACACCGGTGTTTGCCGTGGTCGCCGCGTATTTCCTTCTCGGCGAGACATTCGGGGCAATGCAGGTGGCCGGCGCCGTCTGTGTCTTCGGCGGCGTCTATATCACCCGTAATCGTGATCGCTTCCTGCGTAGGAATGCGGTCCCTTCTCAAGCGGAGCGTGCATGACCCTCGGCGGACTGATTCTGCGTTTCTCCATTGCCTACCTGCTGGCGCTGGTAGGTGGTTTGCTGTTGGCTTTCTATTTCACCCGAGGCAGCACATTGGTAGTAACGACGGTGGCACTGGCGGCGTCGACGCTCTACGTCTGTCAGTTGTTTCGGCGGCGGAGCGGCCGCTACCTCAATGGACGGGAGATGGCAGTCGCCTGGGCCGCGTTCCTGATGATCGATGTCATCCTGCAGGTGTTGCTCCGACTTGCGTTTGTTGGTGCTGATGCAGC
>QKII01000469.1 GCA_003249625.1 Propionivibrio sp.
GACAGGTTGAAGCGCACGACAGCTGGGGTATCTTTGTAGTAACGCTGGAGGAGTCACACATATGAGAATCGAAACCGGAAGCCGCGTGGTCACACTAGTGGTAGCGCTGCTGTCCGCATTCAGCATCGGAACATACCTGTTTTCGAATCGCTCGCTGGAAACACTGCGGCGTGCTGAGCAACGCTACTACGAGCTGTCGCAGGCTCTTTACCTGTATGGGCAAAACAGCGCACTGCTGACCACGGCTGCGAGAACTTACATCGTCACCGGAGACGCGTTTTTCCGCCGGACATTTGACGCCCGTATCGAGGCCGGCT
The DNA here is from genome assembly GCA_003249625.1 of Propionivibrio sp. The sequence goes on from QKII01000469.1 coordinate 318, forward strand.
GGCCTGACGCGATTGTCGGACGGCTGCGCGAAATGCTGGGAGAGAACTCGGATGAAATATCGCTGCTGGAAACCGCCAGGGAAAACTCGGAAACGCTGATTACTCTCGAAAAACAGGCGATGCAGACCTCGGAAAACGGCACGCGGGACGCTGCCATTGCGCAGATTCTCGGCCCGGAGCATCGTGTTCGGGAGACTATTACGACCGAACTCATTACCCAGATTCTGCGGCAGACCGACACCCGGCAACGTGAGGAAGCATCACGGCTAACGAGGCAAAGCGAGCTCGCGGGGAATATTTCGTGGGCGACCATGGCGATCAACGTTGCCGTCATGTTGAGCGTGCTTCTTGGGTTTTACCGGCGCAAGGTTGTTCGTCCGCTACTGTGCATCACTCGACAGGCGCGGTCGCTGCTTGCCGGCAAGCGCGACGTGCATTTCGTCGGGCCGCAACAGGGAAGTGAAGCCGTCGAAATTCTCGAGCTGGCCGAAACGCTCGAAGACTATCAACGCGTTTCCGCCGAGAGGGACACGCAGCGCGAACAATTGCGCGTGGCGAGCGCCGAACAGAAAGCGATCGTCGATTCCGCCACCTCCGGCATCGCTCTGATCAAAGACCGAATCATTGAACGAGCCAACCGCCAGCTGCACACCATCACCGGATGGGCACCGTGGGAGCTTGTCGGCCAATCCACGCGTATCTGGTACACCGATGAAACGTCGTGGCAGAACGACGGAGATTCGCTCTATGACCCGGCCTGGCGTGGCGAGACGAGCACGCGCGAGATGCAGATGGCGCGCCGAGACGGCAGCCGCTTCTGGGCCCGGCTGACGGGACGCGCCGTGGACGCCGACGACCGGTCGCGCGGCTCGGTCTGGATCATCGACGACATCACCGTCGAGCATGAAGCGATCGAAGAAATGCAAAAGGCGCGCGCTCTGGCCGAGGAAGCGGCACGGATGAAATCCGACTTTCTCGCCAACATGAGCCATGAAATCCGCACGCCGATGAACGCCATCATCGGAACCGCCTACCTGGCACTGAAAACGAACCCCTCCGCCCGTCAGCGGGACTACCTGAAGAAAATCCAGGCATCGAGCCAGATCCTGCTCAGCATCATCAACGACATTCTCGACCTGTCCAAAATCGAAGCCGGCAAGCTGGTCGTCGAACGTACCGACTTTGAATTGCAGCAGGTTATCGATAGCGTCACCAACCTGGTGAGCGAGAAAGCTGCCGGCAAGGGCCTAGAACTGATCGTCAACGTCGCTGGCGACGTTCCCCCCACCCTCGTTGGGGACCCGTTACGGCTCGGCCAGGTACTCACCAACTACGTCAACAACGCGGTCAAGTTCACTGAACACGGTGAAATCGAAATCGGCGTGACTGTCGACCACAGCGGGGGAAGAGAGGTCCTCCTGCGCTTCGCGGTACGCGACACCGGCATCGGCCTCACCGATGAGCAGAAAAACCGCCTGTTCCAAAATTTCGAGCAGGCAGACACCTCAACCACGCGCAAATACGGCGGAACGGGGCTGGGCTTATCGATCGCCAAGCAGTTGTCAGAGCTGATGGGCGGCGCGGTAGGCGTCGAGAGCGAACTCGGCAAGGGCAGCACATTCTGGTTCACTGCGCGCCTCGGCCGCGCCAAAAGAAAGCACAGCCGGCCACTTCTCAATCCAGCAATGCGCGGCTGCCGGGTACTTCTGGCCGACGACAGCGACACCGCACGCGACGTCATCAGCGAAATGCTGCGCAGCCTGACCTTCGATGTCACCGCCGTCGCCTCCGGCGACGCGGCAATCGCCGAAATCGCCCGCGCCGATGCAGCAGGCGAACGTTATGAAGTCGCCCTGCTCGACTGGCGGATGCCCGATCTCGATGGTATCGGCACCGCAAAAGAAATCCGCGCCCTGCACCTGGAACAGCCGCCCCGCCTGGTGATCATCAGCGCCTTCGGTCGCGACGAACTGTTCCGAACCGCCGAAGCAGCTGGCATCGAGAACGTCCTGATCAAGCCGCTCAGTCCCTCGCTGCTGTTCGACACGATCGTCAACAACGGGGCAACGGAAGAGGAAGAGGCAACCCAAGAGGCACTCACGGAGTCCGAACTTGAAACGCGGCTTGCGTCGATCGCCGGCGCGCGCGTCCTCCTTGTTGAAGACAATGACATGAACCAGCAGATGGCCAGCGAACTGCTCGAAAGCGTTGGTCTTGACGTCGAGTTGGCCGAGAATGGCCGCATTGCAGTGGAAAAGGTCCTGGCCCAGCCCTTCGACATCGTGCTGATGGACATGCAGATGCCGGAGATGGATGGGATCACCGCCACGCGCGAAATCCGCAAGCTGCCGCAGTACGCAGAACTGCCGATCGTGGCCATGACCGCCAACGCCATGGAAGGCGACCGCGAGAAATGCCTGGCCGCGGGGATGCAGGACCATGTCGCCAAACCGATCGACCCCGACATGCTCTGGCGCGCTCTGCTCCACTGGATAAAACCCCGAGAAGGCCTGCCGGTTGGATTTCACACTGAGCCACACCGCAAAGCGACGGGAGATGGGGAAAAGGAGGAGTGGACGCCACCAGCCATTGCCGGCATCGACACGGCGCTCGGTCTCAAGCGGACTGTCGGCAAGGGTTCGCTCTACCTCGCCATGCTGCGAAAATTCCTCGACGGTCAGGCCGACGCTCTCGCTCAAGTTAGCGCAGCCCTCGATGTCGATGATTGGCAACTCGCAGAACGACTGGCTCACACGCTCAAGGGAACAGCCGGAAACATTGGTGCCACGTTGATCCAGGAGGCCGCGGCAAAGCTGGAAGCAGTCATCGCTGCGCACGCCCCCCGGCCGGAAGTCGACACCCGGCTCGCCGAGGCCAAGCAACCGCTCGACGAAACCGTCGCGGCGCTACGCGTATCATTGCCGGATGAAGTGCCCGCCGACGCACCGGCAGCCGACCCCGCAGAGGTCTACAAACAGGTCGCGCGACTCGCCGAATTACTGGCCGACGATGACGCGGAAGCCAATGAACTGCTGATTGAGCATGCCGATGTTTTCCGGACAGCGTTCGGAAAAGGCTACGCTTCGATTGCCGACGCCATCGGCCGTTTTGATTTCGAGAAGGCACTGGCGGCATTGAACGCAGCCCGGAGCGGAAAGGAGAACTAGCCCATGGACGACCATGAAACCCTACCCCGGCCTACGATTCTGGTGGTGGACGACACGCCTGACAACTTGACGCTGATGAGTTCGCTGCTCCGCGACGACTACAAGGTCAAGGTAGCCAACAGCGGTGAGCGTGCGCTGCGCATCGCTCACGCCGAAAACCCGCCTGACCTCGTTCTTCTCGACATCATGATGCCGGAAATGGATGGTTATCAGGTCATCGCGCAATTGAAAAGTGACGCAGCGACCCGCGACATCCCGGTCATCTTCCTGACCGCCAAGGCCACCGTCGAAGACGAGAAAAAGGGGCTGGAACTTGGCGCGGTCGACTACATCACCAAGCCGATCAGTCCGCCGATCGTCCTGGCACGCGTCAAGACGCATCTCTCGCTCAAGGCCTCTGCCGATTTCCTGCGCGACCGCGCCGCGTTTCTCGAAGAAGAAGTCGCCCGACGCACCCGCGAAGTCCGGGCGATCCAGGACGTCACCATCCTGGCCATGGCTTCGCTCGCCGAAACACGCGACAACGACACCGGCAACCACATCCGCCGCACACAACACTACGTCAAGGCGCTGGCAAACCGGTTGAAAACGCACCCGCGCTTTGCCGCTTTCCTGACCGAAGCCAATATCGCCATGCTGTTCAAATCCGCACCGCTGCACGACATCGGCAAGGTTGGAATTCCTGACCGCATCCTGCTAAAGCCCGGGCACTTCGACCCACAGGAATTCGACATCATGAAGACCCACGCGCAGCTGGGCTGTGAAGCGATCGCCCACGCCGAGAAGGCACTCGGAACCCCCGTCGAATTCCTGCGCATGGCCAAGGAGATCGCCTATTCACACCAGGAGAAATGGGACGGCAGCGGGTACCCTAAGGGGCTCGCCGGCGATGCCATCCCGATCTCGGCCCGCCTGATGGCGCTGGCCGACGTCTACGACGCACTGATCAGCCGCCGGGTGTACAAGGAAGCGCTACCCCACGAGGAAGCAACGCGCATCATCACAGAAGGCCGGGGCAAGCACTTCGACCCGGATATCGTGGACGCTTTTCTGGCCATCCAGGACGAATTCCAGACCATTGCTGCGCGCTTCGCCGACGCCCAAAGGGGAGTGGCGCCGGCTGGCTGAATCGACGATTAGCCTTTCTCGAAGCGCATCACCCCGCCTGTGCAAGACACGCGAATCGTGTCCTTCGCTGCAAAACGCCCTTCGAGGATCGCCTTCGCGAGCGGATTTTCGATCTGCGCCTGGATCGCCCGCTTCAACGGCCGCGCGCCGAAGACCGGATCGAAACCGGCGGTGGCGATTTCGGACAGC
>QKII01000014.1 GCA_003249625.1 Propionivibrio sp.
AAGGCGATTGAAACAAAGAATCTTCAAGCGTTACTGTCGCCTTCAGAGAGCCACAGGCATTTTCCTTTGCTTTCCTTCTGGATGGCCGCGAGAAGTTGTGCGTGTTCTGCTTGCTCCGCCTCGTCTGCCTTCAGGACACGCAAAACACGAGGTATGTCAGGCGTAAGGCTGGTCGCAGGCGTTTCAGCACGCGAAAAGTCTTGCTGGAGCGAAGAGTTCTCGTCGATCTCCATGATCAGACTTTCCTGACCGCGGGTCATTCCGATATAAACGTCAGCCAGAATCTCCGCATCGAGCAGCGCGCCATGCAGCGTTCGCTTCGAGTTGTCGATGCCATAGCGGTCGCACAGTACGTCGAGGTTGTTCTTCTTGCCCGGATGAAGTTCTTTGGCGAGGCGAAGGGAGTCAATGACACCACGGCATACGGTCTCGACCGGTGCCATGTCGAGCCGCGCCAGTTCGGCGTTGATGAAGCCGATGTCGAACGGGGCGTTATGGATGATCAATTCGGCACCGCGCACGAAATCGAGGAATTCCTCGGCGATCTCCGAGAAGCGCGGCTTGTCCTGCAGGAACTCCAGGCTAATACCGTGGACAGCCAGCGCTCCGGCGTCTATGTCTCGATCCGGGTTTGTGTAACGGTGAAAATGCCTGTGGGTGAGACGCCGGTTGCGCATTTCAACGCAACCGATTTCGATGATTCGGTGCCCGAGCCTGTGTTCAAGGCCGGTGGTTTCAGTGTCGAGAAAGATCTGGCGCATGTCGTTGAATGTCAGTTGGAGCGCTGAGCGGAAAGCAGTTCGTCAATGCCGCGATTTGCCAGTTGGTCGGCACGCTCGTTGCCAGGGTGCCCGGCGTGGCCTTTTACCCAGACCCACTCGATCTGGTGCAGCGCGACCAGTTTGTCGAGTTGTTGCCAGAGGTCGGCATTCTTGACGGGTTTCTTGTCTGCAGTGCGCCAGCCATTACGCTTCCAGTTGTGAATCCATTGGCTGATGCCTTTCTGTACGTATTGAGAGTCCGTGTGAAGGCGGGCTGCGACCGGGCGCTTGAGGGCTTCGAGCGCGCGGATCACCGCGGTAAGCTCCATGCGGTTGTTGGTAGTGTCGCGTTCCCCTCCCCACAGTTCTTTCTCCGCCGCGCCCGCTGTGAGTATTGCTCCCCACCCGCCGGGGCCGGGGTTGCCGCGGCATCCGCCGTCGGTAAAGATGTCGATACTTGCTTCAGAAGCCACGCTTTTCGCTTTCTTTGTGAATGATGGGTGTGAGCGCCTTGGCGGGTGCTTTTTTCTGGCTCCAGTCGGGCATGATCAAGCGCATTCCGCGGACACGCTTGATGGCTCTCAGCATATAAACGCCCCCTGCGAAGCTCCACCAGCGATCGCCAGCCGCTTCGAGAAAATGCCAGCGATGGAGCCATTTTTCGTTTTGGCATGGCGGGGCATAGCAACCGAAATTGCCCCGGTCGACTTCGAAATTGAGCAACTGCAGCCAATCCTTCAGACGAAGGACGGATATGTAGGCGCCGTTCATGGGGAACGTATCCGGGCATTTGGGTAGTTTGCGTCGCAATCCCCAAAGCGATAACGGGTTGAATCCGGTGATGACCAGTTGCCCGTCTGGGATGAGGATGCGTTCGACCTCCCGCAGGATCTGGTGCGGGTCATCGTGAAATTCGAGTACATGCGGCAAGACGACCAGGTCGATGCTATTGGCAGCAAAAGGCAATTCGCGCAAATCGCAGAGTACGTCAACCTTGCCTGTTTCTCCGGCAATCTGACGCAAGGGGATCCTGTTGTGGGCGAGCAATTGAATCTGGGGCAAGCCGAGTTGCAGGGCGTTGTACCCGAAGAGGTCATCAACCACGGCGTCGATCTTGTCCTGTTCCCAGGTGATGACGTAGCGACCTTGCGGGGTCGAAAGCCACTCATCGATACCGGTTATTGACATTTCTCGCTGTTCTTTCAAAATCGGGTCATGTTTGACGTCGTTCGAATCCCCGCGTTCAAGGATAACTATATCTGGCTGCTGCGCAAAGGCGGGGCAGCGGTTGTTGTCGACCCCGGCGATGCCGATCCCGTGGTGGAGGTGCTTGAGCGTGAGGGGCTGACGTTAAATGCCGTCCTCGTGACGCACCATCATCAGGACCATCAGGGTGGAATTGACGCCTTGATGAGCCATTGCCGAGCCGAAGTATTCGGTCCGGCGGAGGAGTCTATCACAGGCCTTTCCCATCCATTGAGCGGTGGCGAGTTGGTGAAGTTCGCTCCATTGGGGGCTGTTTTCGAGGTGATTTCGGTGCCCGGGCATACGTCGGGACACTTGGCTTATCTAGCGGCGAACCACCTCTTTTGCGGCGACACCTTGTTTACGGGCGGCTGCGGACGTATTTTCGAAGGGACGCCAGCGCAAATGTTCGATTCATTATCCCGACTGGCTGGATTGCCGGACGAGACGCTGATTTTTTGTGCCCATGAATACACGGAATCCAACCTGCGCTTCGCGTTGGCGGTTGAGCCAGAAAATCAACGCTTGCGCGACCGGGTTGCTGAAGTTGCGATGTGCCGCGCTGAAGGTCGGGCAACCGTTCCGTCGACGCTTGCGCTCGAAAAAGCGACCAATCCATTCCTGCGTTGCACAGAACCCGCGGTGCGCGCTTCGGCGATAAGGCAGGGAGCGTTGTCAAACGAACCCGTCGAAATTTTTGCGACCCTTCGCGCCTGGAAAAACAGCTTTTAGCGTCCTTGCTGAGCCGACTTTTCGGTGCCTTGCAGCGCCTTGTGCAACGTGTCGAGCACGCGTGCCGTGTTGAACGGCTTGATGATGAATCCCGAGGCGCCGCCCTGGATCGATTCCTGCACATTCTCGACGCTGGGGTTGCCGGTAATCATGATGACCTTGATGTGCGCGTAGCGTTCCTTTATGTACTGAAGCACTTCGAGGCCGTCCATTTCCGGCATCATGACATCGAGAAACACAACATCAGGATAGGTCCTGTCGACCAGTTCCAGGGCAATTGCTCCGTTTTTCGCCTCACCGACAACCTGGCAGCTTTCGCTGCGCAGAATGCCGCGAAGCAGGGTACGCATCAGGTCGTTGTCGTCGACAATCAGCACTTTGGGAGAGAAGGTTGCCATGGCCTGTCAGATTTAATGGTGGGGTCTGCGGAAATGCCGCGCATTGTAAACCTTCTAGGTAGCCGGAGGCGGGCGGTAAAGCGAAGCGATTCGGTATCCGTCGTGAGTATTACACTATCGCTTTCCGTATCGACTGATCGAGGCGCCCATGTGTCAGCTTCTGGGTATGAACTGTAATGTTCCCACCGACATCTGCTTCTCGTTTTCCGGTTTTCAGGCGCGGGGCGGCGGCACCGACGTGCACCGTGACGGCTGGGGGATTGCCTTCTTCGAAGGGGCCGGGGTAAGGCTTTTCCTTGATCCGCAGCCGTCGTGGGGTTCACCTGTGGCGGAATTGGTGCGTCACTACCCGATCCGTTCCCTCAACGTCATTGCACATATCCGCAAGGCAACCCAGGGAGCGACGGGGCTGGAGAACACCCATCCATTCATGCGTGAACTGTGGGGTCGGTACTGGATTTTCGCTCATAACGGCAACCTGCTTGATTATGCCCCGGAACTGGACGGCAGCTTCCAGCCGGTCGGTCAAACCGACAGCGAGCGTGCTTTTTGCCACTTGCTTCAAACGCTCCGTCGTGCATTTCCTGGCGAGATGCCCGAGCGGGAAGCGTTGTGCGATGCCTTGGACCAATTCGCAGAAAAAGTCAGGGGTTACGGCCCGTTCAATTTCCTGCTCTCCAATGGCGATTGTCTGTTCGCCCATCGGGCCACCGATCTTCATTACATCATCCGGCAGGCCCCGTTTCCGGTTGCGCACCTCAAGGATGAAGATTTGTCGGTGGACTTCAACGAAGTGACAACGCCCGACGACCGGGTCGCCCTGATTGCGACGGTACCGCTAACCGATAACGAGCTTTGGCATCCGTTGCCGATCGGTCGGGTGACCATGTTCTTCAATGGGGAGTGCGCACGGGTCTAGCGCGAGAATTTCTATCCGGAGGGATGGTCTCCGCTTCGCGGGGAACCCGGTTGAGGGGGGCGTAATACCATCAGAATATCGCCTTCGCCATTTACGGCGAGACGGATTGTCGTTATAATCCAACGGTTTTCCGCTCGCTCCTTTGGGGGCAAATTACAGGGATGGGCATTTCGCCCATTTTTCTTTTGTGGCTATGGATTTGATCGAAATCATCGAAAAAACGGTTGTCGGGCTTGGCTTCGAGGTGGTCGATGTCGAGCAGAGTCCGCGCGGACGTGTCCTGCGTGTCTTTATCGACAAGCCGGAGAAGGAAGGTGGCATCGATGTCGATGACTGCGCCTTGGTGAGCAATCAGCTCTCGCGGGTGCTGGCGGTCGAGGATATTGATTATGACCGTCTCGAGATTTCCTCACCCGGACTCGATCGGGTGCTGAAAAAGCAGGCCGATTTCGAGCGGTTTGCCGGTTCGGAGATCAATCTGCGGCTGCGGCTGCCGATGAACGGGCGGCGGAATTTTAACGGCATCCTGCACGGCATGCGGGATGGCAAGGTGCATTTGACGATCGATACAGGCGAGGTTGAGCTCGAGTTCGGTAACATCGACAAGGCACGGCTGGTTCCAAAGTTCGACTGACGATTAAAGGCTGGATTAGGGGGTTGTAAGACAATGAGTCGCGAAATTTTGCTGCTGGTCGACGTGCTGGCCCGCGAGAAAAACGTCTCCAAGGAGATCGTCTTC
>QKII01000187.1 GCA_003249625.1 Propionivibrio sp.
GGCCTTCTGCAGCCCGGTGAGCACGGACGGAAGGTGCTCTCGTCCCGCCATGCTGCTGAAGAAGACCTTGGCATGGGCATAGTCAGCGGACACCTCGACATCGGTGATGCTCACCATGCCCACACGCGGATCCTTCAATTCGGTTCGGATCAATTCGGCAAGTTCACGCCGGATCTGCTCGGAAACTCGATCGCGGCGCGAGAAACCTTTATTTGCCGTCACGATGCGACCCCTTAAAGCGAGCGCGCGACTTCGGTCAGGTCATAAACTTCGAGCTGGTCGCCTTCCTGATAGTTGTTATAGTTCTTCAACGACAAACCACATTCGAAGCCGGAACGCACTTCCTTGACGTCGTCCTTGAAGCGCTTGAGCGACTCGAGTTCACCTTCCCAGATGACGACGTTGTCGCGCAGCAGACGCGCACGCGACGAGCGCTTGATCACGCCCTCAAGCACGTAGCAGCCGGCGATCGTGCCGATCTTCGACGCGCGGAAAACCTGGCGGATCTCGACGAGGCCAGTGATCTCCTCTTTTTTCTCCGGAGCCAACATGCCGGACAGAGCCGCCTTCACCTCATCGACAGCATCGTAGATGATGTTGTAGTAGCGGATATCGACACCCAGGTTCTCGGCGGCCTTGCGGGCGCCGGCATCGGCACGGGTATTGAAGCCGATGATGACCGCCTTCGATGCCTGGCCGAGATTGACGTCGGATTCGCTGATTGCACCAACCGCCGCATGGATGACATTAACCTTGACTTCGTCTGTCGAGAGCTTCTGCAGAGACTGAACGAGCGCTTCCTGCGAGCCCTGAACGTCCGCCTTGATGATCAGGGCCAGTGTCTTGACTTCGGCTTCGCCCATCTGATCAAGGATGTTCTCCAGGTTCGCCGCCTGCTTGGTGGCGAGTTTCACGTCGCGGAACTTGCCTTGACGGAACAGGGCGATTTCTCGAGCCTTGCGTTCGTCGGTAAGGACCATGGCATCCTGCCCAGCACCCGGGACGTCCGAGAGACCGAGAATCTCTACCGGAATCGAAGGCCCGGCTTCCTTGATCGCTTTACCGTTCTCGTCAAGCATCGCACGGATGCGCCCGAATACCTGCCCGGTAAGCAGTACATCACCTTGGCGCAGAGTACCGGATTGGACCAGCATGGTAGCCACTGGCCCGCGCCCCTTGTCAAGGCGAGCTTCGATGATCAGGCCCTTTGCCGGTGTCTCGATTGGCGCTTTCAGTTCCAGTACTTCCGCCTGAAGCAGAACGTTCTCGAGCAACTCGTCGATGCCAGCCCCGGTTTTGGCCGAAACACTAATGAACGGCGAATCGCCACCATACTCTTCGGGAACGACGGATTCCGCGACCAGTTCCTGCTTGACGCGATCCGGGTTGGCTTCGGGCTTGTCGATTTTGTTCACCGCAACGACGATCGGGACCCCTGCAGCCTTGGCATGGTGGATCGCTTCACGCGTCTGCGGCATCACGCCGTCGTCCGCTGCAACTACGAGAATCACGATATCGGTCGCTTTCGCACCACGTGCACGCATCGCCGTAAAGGCTTCGTGGCCCGGGGTATCGAGGAAGGTAACCATCCCGCGTGCCGTTTCCACGTGGTATGCACCAATATGCTGGGTAATACCGCCGGCCTCACCCGACGCAACGCGGGTGCGGCGGATGTAGTCAAGCAGCGAAGTCTTGCCGTGGTCGACGTGGCCCATGACCGTAACCACAGGAGCACGTGGCAACTGCGGCGCATCCTTGTGCTCGGTGTCCTCAAGGAAGGCGTCCGGATCGTCAAGTTTTGCCGCAAAGGCACGATGCCCCATCTCCTCCACGACGATCATTGCAGTTTCCTGATCGAGGACCTGGTTGATGGTAACCATCGACCCCATCTTCATGAGCGTCTTGATGACTTCGATCCCCTTGACGGCCATCTTGTGTGCAAGATCGCTGACCGAGATCGTTTCTGGTACCTGAACGTCATGAATGACGGCTTCGGTCGGAGCCTGGAACGCGTGAGCCTGATCCGCTTCGGCATTGCGGTTATTGCGCTTGCCGTGCTTGCCGTCTCGCCACTCGCTACCCGACGTTCCTCCGCGCGTCTTGAGACCTTGACGCTTGCCGCCTTCCTCGCTCTTCCAAGACCCCTTCTTATCGCTGCCTTTTTTCTCCCCGGAGCTCGGCTTCGCATCGGACTTCCGAGCGCTCCGATCGGCCTTTTCGCCCTTTTCCTCGGGTTTTCCACTGGCAGTTTTCGCAGCCGCCACTTTTGCAGCTTCAGCGGCACGTGCCGCAACCGCCTTTTCTTCAGCCTCTTTCTTCAGCCGGACAAGTTCTGCCGCACGCTGCTGTTTCTCTAGGAACTCGGCCTCCTGGCGCGCTCGCAACTCGGCGAAACGTTTCTCCTCTTCGGCACGTAAACGTTGTTGTTCCTCACCAATGATGGAGGCGCGCGTGACTACTTTCTTCGGCAGCGTCTTGGCAGTAGCCGTTTGCTCTGAATGCGTTTTGCCCGCTTTCTCCTTCTTCGGAGCATGTTTCCCCTTGACTCCCGCGGGTGCAGCGGCCTCAGGTTCCGGTTTCGGAGCAGGAGGCGTTTCAACTACTTGTGCGGTCGGTTCGGCTACAGCTTCTGCAACCGGCTCTACTGCGGCTTCTGCAACCGGCTCTGCTGCGGCTTCTGCAACCGGTTCGGCTGCAGCTTCGGCGATCGGCTCTACAACAGCTTCAGCGACGGGTTCCGCTACAGCTTCGGTAATCGGCTCCTGGGCAACAGGTGCCTCTGACAACAGGGCGGCTTCGTGGCTCTCCTCAATAGGCGCAGTCACCGCCTCTTCGATAACGGGAGATGGCTCGGAAGGCGACGACGGTTGCGGAGCCCCTGCTTTTGCAGCTGCCAGCATCTCGGCGCGAAGCTCAGCGGGGTCACGCTTGACCAGCACGCGCTTCTTGCGCACCTCAACCTGTACTGTACGTGACTTCCCGTGCGAATCCTGCGCCCTGATCTCGGAGGTCTCCCGGCGCGTCAGAGTTATCTTGGTTTTCGACTCGGCTTCACCGTGCGAGCGACGCAGATATTCGAGTAACTTGGCTTTGTCCTGCTCGCTAAGCAGGTCATCCACCTTGTTTTTGGCCACGCCGGCCATCTGGAGCTGCTCAAGCAGCGCCGCAGCGGGCATTTTGAGATCGGTAGCGAATTGGGCAACGCTTGTTTGCGCCATGTGGATTCCTCTTTTCTGCGTACTCTTTACGGCTTACTCGAACCAGTGCGCGCGCGCCGTGGTAATCAATTGTTTGGCACGATCAGCGTCAACACCGGTCATTTCAATTAACTCGTCGATCGCCAAGTCGGCCAAGTCATCGCGCGTCTTGATGCCATGGGTGGCGAGTTTTCCCGCCAATTGCTTGTCCATGCCCTCAAGATTGAGCATGTCCTCCGACACATCGCCGATCTGCTCCTCGGCAACGATTGCTTCAGTCAGCAGAACATTGCGGGCACGCTCGCGCAACTCCTGGACCATCGTCTCGTCAAACGCCTCTATCTCGAGCATTTCATGCAACGGGACGTAGGCAACCTCTTCAAGAGTCGAAAAACCTTCGTTGATAAGCACGTTTGCCACGTCTTCGTCTACGTCGAGCTTTTCCATGAACAGCACGCGGATGGCAGCAGATTCGGCTTCGAGCCGGGTCTGCGACTCCTCTTCCGTCATGAGATTGATGGTCCAGCCAGTCAGTTCCGAAGCAAGGCGCACGTTCTGACCACCACGACCGATCGCTACCGCCAGGTTGGCCTCGTCGACAACAACATCCATGCTGTGCCTGTCCTCGTCAACCACGACCGAAAGCACTTCTGCGGGCGCCAGCGCGCCAACCACGAACTGGGCCGGATCAGCAGACCAGAGCACGATATCCACACGCTCGCCGGCGAGTTCGTTGGTTACGGCGGTAACACGCATCCCGCGCATGCCGACACAGGTACCGATCGGATCAATCCGCTGGTCATTGGACTTGACCGCGATCTTGGCACGCATGCCGGCATCGCGCGCAGCTGCCTTGATTTCGAGCAGGCCGTCATCAACTTCAGGCACTTCCATCTCGAACAGCTTGATGATGAATTCAGGCGCGGTGCGCGACAGGATCAGCTGCGGCCCACGGGCCTGGCGGTCCACGCGGAGCAGGAAAGCCTTCACGCGATCACCGACGCGCAGGTTCTCACGGGGAATCATTTGATCGCGCGGCAGCACGGCTTCAACCTTGCCTGCCTCGATGATGGCGTTGCCACGCTCCATGCGCTTGATGGCACCCGTAACCAGATGCTCCTTGCGCTCAAGGAAGTCATTGAGGATCTGGTCGCGCTCGGCGTCGCGGATCTTCTGCAGGATCACCTGCTTGGCAGCCTGCGCGCCAATCCGGCCGAAATCGATCGGCTCCAGCGTTTCCTCGAGGAAATCCCCAACCTCAACCTCCGGATCCTGCTTGCGTGCATCGGAGAGAGCAACATGCTGGGCTTCATGAATGAATTCTTCGTCCGGAACGACTTCCCAGCGGCGGAAGCTTTCAAAATCACCGGTTTCACGATCGACGACCACGCGCACATCCGCATCATCGTGAATGCGCTTCTTGGTCGCCGACGCAAGCGCCAGCTCCAATGCGCCGAAGACGATCTCCTTGGAGACGTTTTTCTCGCGGGCCAGCACGTCGACCAGCAGCAAAATTTCGCGACTCATTGTCTTACAACCCCCTAATCCAGCCTTTAATCGTCAGTCGAACTTTGGAACCAGCCGTGCCTTGTCGATG
>QKII01000003.1 GCA_003249625.1 Propionivibrio sp.
GAAAGGATCCATTCATGAGCAAGAGCAAGAAGTGTTGCAAGAAACCGCATCCCTGCAAGAAGTGCCCGCTGAAGCGAAAATAGGGACGGAAGTCAAGGTCGAGGTGTGGCGCGTTCGTGAGGAAGCGACTTTTTTGGCGAAAGGACATCGGATTACTGCGGCCGTCATAGCTCCGAAGCCGCTTGCGAAATTCATCTCTCTGCCGAGGGGGGAAGGATTCGTTGCTTTGAATGAGCTTGAAGAAAGTGACATCGCCGGAGTCTTGTAAGCGCTTGTACGAGTTGATCAATCCGCTCGGCGGCCAGCAGCACGGCGTTCCCGGGGTGGTTGTCGCGCTGCTATACTCGGCTGCTTCGACATGCCGACAGGTTTTACGCCATGCCTCTTCGCTATCAGATTATCCCGGTAACTCCTTTCGAACAGAACTGCTCGCTGCTCTGGTGCGACGAAACCCGGCGCGGCGCGGTCATCGATCCAGGCGGCGACGTTGCCCGGATTCTCTCCGCGATCGAGAAGAGCGGGGTGACGCTCGAACGAATTCTGGTGACGCACGGCCATATCGATCATGCCGGGGGCGTTGCCGAATTGTCCGAGCGTCTGTCGCTGCCGGTCGAGGGACCGCAGCAGGAAGATCGCTTCTGGATCGATAACATGCCGCAGCAGGCGCAAATGTACGGGTTTCCCAACGTGCGTTCGTTTACGCCCGATCGTTGGCTCGCACAAGGCGATACCGTTCGTTTCGGCAACGTTGAATTGCAGGTGCTGCATTGCCCTGGGCATACACCGGGACACGTCGTATTCTTCAACGATGCGGCGCGTCTGGCGTTCGTTGGCGATGTTCTGTTCAAGGGGTCGATCGGGCGGACCGATTTTCCGCGCGGGGATTTCGACTCGCTGATCAATTCCATCCGTGTCAATCTGTGGCCGCTCGGCGACGATGTGACGTTTATCTCCGGTCACGGCCCGTCCTCGACGTTCGGTGAGGAGCGTCTCACCAATCCGTTCTGCGGTGACGACGCTTAGCGAGCCGCCTGAGCGCACCTACCAGCTTCTGATCGAGTTGTCGGAAGCGGTGCGTTTGCGCGTCGGACGCCTCGGTGAGTTCGATTTCCCTGCCGGGCGTTACATCTATACCGGCAGCGCGCTGCGCAATTTCGATGCGCGTATCCGCCGGCACTTGTCGCCGGCGAAGAAAATGCACTGGCATGTCGATTATCTTCTGTCAGCGCCCGGTATTTGCGTGCGCGAACTTGCCCGTTCTGCCGAAGAAGAGTGCGTGGTCAACCAGCGCACGTCGGGGGAGGTGTTGATCCCTGGCTTCGGCTCCAGCGATTGCCGCGCCGGGTGCGGCAGCCACCTCAAGCGCATCGGCTGACTTACCGGTCAATCGTGATTGTCGATGTTGATGCGGCTTGCCCAGTAGTAGGCGGTGACCTGCGACTTGGAGTGAACGGCCGGGCTGATGCCGAGTTCGGCGAGGATCTTTGCGGCGTGCGAAAAATCTCCGGCTTCACCGGCGGTGATCGCCGCGAGCAGGTGCCCAAGAACGCCGCCATCACCGGGGTTGTTTAGCGCTTCAACCACGTTATCCTGCAGTGGCAGCTCCTTCAGGATTTCGCTCATCGGCAGGTTGATCAGGACGCTCAACAGCGAGAAAAGTCCAGTCATGAAGGCGTTGTCGCTGAGCTCGGGAATGTCCGGAATCGGTTCGATAGCCGCGCTCAGCAATTCCATCTGCCGCCCGCGCGCAGCAGCAAGCTGCATGAGCGGGTTGGGTGCGTTTCCGTCGGACAGGTTGTTTGCGTAGATCAACAGTTGCAGCCAGCGCTGGAGTTGCCGCCGGCCTAGGATGGCGATGGCCTGCGAGAAATTGCTGATCTTGGTCCGTGCGCCGACTGCAACCGAATTGACGAGGCGCAGGAGATTGTAGGAAAGTTTGGCTTCCTCGCGGAAGATGGCTTCGATCTCGCGCGTGTCGCCGTCCTGTTTGACCAGGTTGAGCAGTTTAAGCAGCTTCAGACGGGTAAGGTCCGCCTCTTGGCCCAGTGCTGGATTGGGGCTGGTCAGGAAGTGGCTGTCTGACCATTCGATACCCTTGCCGGCGAGCCAGCCAGCCATTTCGTAGGAATCGACGTTCGTTGCTATCTTGCGGAAAGCGGCGTCGTTGGCGTAGATCAGATCCAGCGCAGAAAACTCCTGGCGGGCAAATGCAGCGTCGAAGCGAATTGCATTGAATTCCGCCAGCGGGATTTTGCGCAGGATGTCGGTGTGTTCGATCTGCAAAGCGAGTGGTTTGGCACGATCGCGCCAAGCCTTGCATCGAGCGATGATCTGTTCGTCCTGCAGGCACCCGCAGGGCATGACGAAGACGACTGGGTCTGCTTCAAAGGCCTTGAGAAAGTCGTCCTGCAACATAAAGTCCGACTGGATCGGCGTTACCAGTGGCAGCATGCCGGCCAAGGGGGATGCGGCGGAATCCGAAAAACACCGGATGAAAGCGGAAGGAGCTGTCTCCTGGAGCGATTGTGCTTGCCAGTCCAGCGCCGCCCAGCTGTGATCGGGGGCAAGGATGGGGCGGAAAAAGAAGTACGGGTCTGGCATGGCTGGCAATGCGTTCTGGATTCTTGTATTCGTCTGGAATGTCCTGTTGGCAACGATTGTAACCTATATCGGAGGATCGGCCGGAAACTGTAGGCTTGGCCTAGCCCGTCAATTCGGGCGTTTCGGGCAATTTGCCAAAAGAGTGTTCCGAAGAGGGAAAGGGACGATAGAATTGCCTGTTTTTTACGCGGGAAAAGTGGCATGCCGGTCGGAATCATTGAGTCGCTGGATCATGAGGCGCGTGGGATAACTCGGTTCGAGGGAAAAACGATCTTCGTCGAGGGAGGGCTGCCAGGCGAGCGAGTGGAGTATTCCACTATTCGCAGGAAGCCGACGTATGAGATCGCACGGGTAGACCGCGTCCTTGCCGCGTCCGCCAGTCGGATTACGCCGCGTTGTCCGCATTTCGGTGTTTGCGGCGGGTGCAGCATGCAGCATCTGGAACCGGCGGCCCAGGTCGCTGCCAAGCAGCGGGTACTGGAAACCAATTTGTGGCATCTCGGCCGGCTTGTCGCCGAGCAGATCTACGCGCCGATCTACGGGGCGTCGTGGGGGTATCGCTACCGGGCGCGGCTGTCGGCTCGCATGGTGCCCAAGAAGGGTGGGATGCTGATCGGTTTTCACGAGCGGAAGAGCAGTTACGTCGCCGACATGAGCGTCTGCCCGAACCTGCCAAAGCATCTGTCGGATCTGCTGCTGCCGCTTCGCGAACTTGTCGCCGGTTTGTCGATCGCTACGGCCATGCCGCAGATCGAGGTGGCGGTTGGGGAATTCATGACGGCGCTGGTCTTGCGCATCCTCGAACCGATCAATACGGCTGACGAGGCACTTTTGCGGGCCTTTGCCGATCGCTACGGCGTTGTCTTCTACCTGCAGCCCAAGGGGCCTGCGTCGGTCTACCGCTTTTATCCGTTGGAGGGGCCGCGGCTATCGTACCGTCTGCCGGATTACGATATCGAGCATTTCTTCTCGCCGACCGAGTTTACTCAGGTCAATCACGCAATCAACCGGGTTTTGGTGCGCCGCTCGATGACGCTGCTCGATCCGCAACAAGGGGAGCGCATTGCCGACATGTTCTGCGGTCTCGGCAATTTCACGTTGCCGATCGCCCGCTCCGGCGCGCAGGTCGTCGGCGTCGAGGGAAGTGCCGAACTGGTTCGTCGCGCCAGCGAGAATGCAGCGGAGAACGGTCTGGCAGATCGCGTTGAATACGGTGTGGCCAACCTGTTCGAGGCGACGCCGGAGTCGTTGGCGGCGCTCGGGCATTTCGACAAGATGCTGATCGACCCGCCCCGCGAGGGCGCTGTCGAGCTTGTGAAGGCTATCGGCGACGATGGGCCGCGGCGGATCGTTTACGTCTCGTGCAATCCGGCAACGCTGGCGCGTGATGCCGCGATTCTGGTTCATCAAAAGAACTATCGGCTGCGCGGTGCCGGGGTGGTGAACATGTTCCCCAATACCTCGCATGTCGAATCAATCGCGCTGTTCGAGAAGGACTGATTTTTCCAGCGTACTACCATGCGGGCACGCCCTGATCGGGGTGTGCCGGCTGGCGCTCGTCCGTGCCCGTCCTCACGGCTTCAGTGCGAAATACTCCGTTGATGGTTCGAAAGTGGAATGTTGTTCCAAAAAGCTTGACAGCTGCCGTGCACGGTTTATCCTCCTGTCTGTGGTCAGAGGGTAAGGTGGTCTGACCAGGGCGGCGATGCCCGCTTACCGTATCGCACGGTGAGCCCGTTCGATACGAACTCGAATAATTCAACAGGAGGAGAAAACATGATGAAAAAGGTTGCACTCGCTATTTTGATAGCCTTCGGTGCTACAGGTGCGCAGGCTGCTGTCGAGCTGAAACTCGGGCATTTCGCTTCGGATACGCACCCGTGTGGTATCGCTGCCAAGGAATTCAAGGCGAACGTCGAGAAGCGGACCAATGGTGAGGTAAAAATTTCACTGTTCGGCAACAATGTGCTCGGCTCGCCTCCGGAAGTTCTGGAGCAGGTTCTGCTCGGTGCTGTGGATATGAGCCTGTCCGGCCAGGATCAGCTGGCCAAGCACTTGCCGTTCTACGACGTGATCAGTACGCCGTTCGCCTTCAAGGACTACGCGATGGCCGACCGGATCATCGACGGTGACTTCAAGGCGTGGGCAGCGCCCGAGCTGCTGAAGAAGAATCTGGTGCACCTGTCCGACTGGGAGTGGGGCTTCCGCCAGTTGACCAACTCGAAGAAGCCGATCAACACACCGGCCGACATGAAAGGCATGAAGATCCGCACGCCGCCGGCCTTTGCCTATCAGGCGTTTGTCGAGGCGGCCGGTGGCAATGCGCAGACGATTGCCTTCGCCGAGCTGGTGATGGCCATGAAACAGGGCGTTGTCGATGGCCAGGAAAACCCGGTCGGGACGATCTACGACCTGAAGCTGTATGAAACCCAGAAGTACATGTCGATCCTGAACTACACCTACAGTTCGATGGTTCACGTGGTCAACAAGAACAGCTGGGCGAAGCTGACGCCGGAGCAGCAGAAGATTGTTACAGAGGAATCGGTGGCGGCGGCGAAGCACGCGCGCAAGCTGTTGCGCGATAACGAAACGGTCCAGTTGAAGGATCTTGAAACGACCAAGGGCATCGTCATCGCCCGCCCGGATCTCGGTCCGTGGAAAGCTGCGATGGGTCCTGCCTGGGAGAAGGTCAAGGGGCGCGTCGGGGCGGACAACTTCAAGAAATTCATGGATATGGTGGAGAAGAACAGCAAGTGATCCGGGAATGAGAAACAGCGGGGCATCGAAGCGATGTCCCGTTTTTTTCGCCCCCGTATCCACGCCGTCGCGGTGATGAGTCGCGACGGGCTTATCTGCACCGAGGTTCGTTCATGCTCACTCTCGCTATCTTCTCCGTCCTGTTGATTTTGTTGATGATCGACGTGCCGATTGCTGTCGCCATCGGCTTTACCGCTGTGGCCTTTTTCATTGGCCAGGGCCAGAGCAGTTTTCTGGCCATGCTGCCGCAGCGCATGTATTTCGGTACGACCGGCTTTACGCTGCTGGCGATTCCGTTCTTCATCCTTGCCGGCAACCTGATGAACGTCGGTGGCACGACGCAACGCATTTTCCGCTTCGCCCGGGCGCTGGTCGGCCACTTTAACGGCGGACTCGGGCAGGTGAGCGTCATTTCGTCGATGATTTTCTCGGGCATGTCGGGCTCGGCCGTGGCCGATGCCGCCGGTCTTGGGCAAATCCAGCACCGCGCGATGGTCGATGCCGGTTACAAACCAACGATTTCTGCTGCCATCGTTGCCGGGGCGTCGACGATCGGGCCGGTAATTCCGCCGTCGATTCCCTTCGTGCTCTACGGTGCGATCACGACGGTGTCCGTCGCCCGTTTGTTTCTTGCAGGTGCCGTCCCCGGCGCCGTAATGGGCCTGTCCATGATGGTCGCGATCTGGCTGATGGCTCGCCCCCGCGGGTTGCCTAAAGACAATCGTGCCAGCCTGAACGAAATCCTGATCAGTTTCAAAGAGGCTTTCTGGCCGCTGCTGGCGCCGTTCATCATCATCGGCGGTATCACTTCGGGATTCTTCACGCCGACCGAAGCCGCCGTGATTGCGACGCTGTATGCGTTGGCGCTCGGTTTCTTCTACCGTGACTTGAAATGGAGCGACCTGCCGGACATCATGTTCGTTTCGCTCAAGCAGACTTGCGGCTTGATGTTCATTATCGCCACGGCGAATTTCTTCGGCTGGTTTACGATCTTCGAACGCATCCCCGATGCGTTGATCACGCAGCTCTCGGCGATGGGCGCCTCGGCAACGGCCTTCATGTGGATCGTGATCTTCATCATCCTGGTGCTCGGCATGTTCCTCGACGGCAACGCGATCTTCCTGATTACCTTGCCGATCTTCATGAAGATCTGCCCGATGTTTGGCATCGACATGGTCAATTTCGGGGTGGTAATGACGCTGTTGATCATGATCGGCAACCTGACGCCGCCGGTCGGGATGTGCCTGTTCGCGGTGGAAAGTTTTGCGCGTGTCGGCATCTGGAGTCTGGCGCTCGAGTGCCTGCCCTATCTGCTCTCGATTCTGGCCGTGACGATCATCTGCGCTTTTGTTCCGGAGATCGCACTGTGGTTGCCGAACTACATCATGGGGCCGGCCTCGTAACGAGACGATGAGGAGTATTCAATGAAAAACAGCGTTTTCACTTTCTTCAATCATCTCGACCGGATGCTGGTGACTGGCCTCAAGTGGATCTGCATCGGCCTGTTCATCGCCATCACGATCATCCTGTCGCTCAATATCTTTGTGCGTTTCGTTCCGATCATGTCGATGCACTGGTTCGACGAGATTCTCGAACTGCTTTACGGCGCGCTGATTTTCTACGGCGCGGCGGCGGTCTGGGTGACGCACAGTCATTTCAGCGTCGGCGACTGGATTTCGAAGCACCTTCCCAGCGTCCGTGCGCGCTTTGGCTACCGGTTGCTGGTCGAATGTTTTTCGCTGGTGTTCATCGCCGTCTTCTTCTGGTACGCATGGGAGTTGTTCATGAAGACCGAAGAGCAGACCACGGCTTTCGCCATGTCGAAAAAATGGCTTTACGCCTGCATGCCGATCACAGGGGGGTTAATGGTGCTTTATAGCCTCAAGAACATGTATCTGGAACTGGCCAAGATCGTGAATCCGGCGGCGGATATCGATGCCGGCAGGGAGGATCTGAACCATTGAATCCCTGAACCCCGCTGCACGCTATTCGGCGACGAAGTGCTCCGGATAGCGTTCGGCCATCAAGGGTAGGGACGTGATCAGCGTACGCAGATGCTGTTCCATGCGCTTGCCCGCCAGTTCCTCATCGCCGGCCTCTATGGCATCAATGACGCCGGCGTGCTCGTCCGCCAGTTGCTGCATCGGTGTGGCTGAATCGAAGGTGAGGAAGCGAACGCGGTTCATTTGCGCCTTGATGCCTTCGGTAACACGCCACGCATACTCACGACCAGCGCTCATGGCGAGCGTTCTATGGAATTCTTCGTCAAGGGTAAGAAAAGACTGGTTGTCGCCATGGGCAACCTGTTTCTGCGCCGCGACAAGTTCACGCAGTGTCTTGATCAGTTCCTCGTCGTGTCTTTCGGCGACTTCGCGGACGATCGATACTTCGATGATTTCGCGCAGATGGCGCGCATCGAGCACTTCCTTGACCGAAATCTTGCGTACGTAGGTGCCGCGTTGGGGTAGTACTTCGATAAGGCGTTCTTCGGCGAGCTTGATGAATGCCTCGCGCACCGGCTGCCGGCTGACCGCAAATTTCTTGCTGGTTTCGATCTCGGAAATGGCCTGTCCCGGCACAAGCTCGCCCCGGATGATCGCTGCCCGGAGGATACGGTGCAGTTGTGCCCCGATCGAAAGCGATTCCTGCGGGCGAAAACTTACGCCGGACAGGTTGTCAAAGGTTTCCATTTCCATCTTTTGATTCTAGCCTGACAGCTAGCCTCCACAGTTTTTTGCTGTTGCAATTTGTTATTTGAATGCTAGTATACAAGTATACATAGGCTTCGACACGTCCTTTCAATAAAAAATTCCGAGGGGTAGCCATGCGTCTTTCCGAAAAAACACTGGTCCAATTGCCTTCCGCAATCGGGCGGCCCGCCTACGACCGTAAAAACGTCACAGCGTCAATCGTGCATCTTGGTTTGGGCGCGTTTCACCGCGCACATCAAGCCTTGATGACGGAGGCGGTGCTCAACTCAGGTGATCTGGCTTGGGGTATTGTCGGCGCCGGCATGCAGTCGTCGAGCATGCGCGACGCGCTGGCGCCGCAGGATTGTCTTTATGCGGTGGCCGAGTTCGGCGCCGACTTCGAGCGAATCAGCGTCGTCGGGGCGATTGTCGACGCGGTTGGCGGTGCCGAGGATGCCGAAAAGATCCGCCTGCTGGCCAAGATGAGCGACGTCAGCACGCGTATCGTCAGCATTACGGTGACCGAGAAAGGGTATTACCTCGATCTGGCAACTGGCAAGTTGCAGCTTCAGTCGCCGGCTATTGCGGCAGACCTGGCCAATCCGGCACTGCCCAAGACGATTCTCGGGCTGATCGTGTATGCGCTGCGCAACCGCAAGGCAGCAGGACTGCCACCATTTACGGTATTGAGCTGCGACAACCTGCCCAACAACGGAAAACTGGCGCATGCGGCCGTGGTTGCCTTCGCCAGGGAAGTCGATGCAGAACTCGCCGAGTGGATCGAGGCCAATGTCTGCTTCCCTTGCACGATGGTTGACCGCATTACGCCGGCGACCACCGATGCTGACCGAGTGCACATCAACGAGCGTCTTGGTGTCGAGGATGCCTGGCCGGTCGTCACCGAGCAGTTCGTGCAATGGGTCATCGAGGATAAGTTCAGCATGGGGCGTCCCGACTGGACGCTCGGCGGCGCCGTTTTTTCCGACGAGATCGAACGCTGGGAGAGCATGAAACTACGTTGCCTCAATGGTTCGCACTCGACGCTCGCCTATCTCGGGCAACTGACCGGGCGCGAAACCGTGGCCGAGGCGATGCAATTGCCGTTGATCACCGACATCCTCGACGCGCTATGGCTGGAGAACCGCGAAGTCCTGCAGGCGCCAAAAGGCGTTGATCCAGCCGATTACATCGAACAGCTGAAACAGCGATTCCGCAATCCGGCGCTCAAGCACCGCACGGCGCAGATTGCCTCCGACGGTTCGCAAAAATTGCCGCAGCGTTTGCTTGCCCCGCTGCGCGAGCGGATCGCCAAGGGCGTGGCATCGCCGGCGATCGCCACGGCCATCGCAGCATGGATGCATTTCGCCGTGAAGACAGCGCACACCACCGGCGGCGTGCTCAGCGATCCGATGTCCGCAGAGATTCTGGTCGAAGCCGGCAAGAGCACCGATGCAGTGGCGATCGTTGACAACCTGCTCGGGCTGAAAAAAATCTTCGGTGAGGATCTTCCGGCAAACGCCGCATTCCGTGCCGAACTGCTTGGCAAGTTCAAGGAACTGGCCGCAAACCCCGCCGTGGCCACGGCGCCGCAAATCACGGCCTGACCGGCCGTACCCAACAAACCCTGCAATTCCTGGAGTCCGAACATGAAAATGACTTTCCGCTGGTACGGCGAATCAGACCCCGTCAAGCTTGAAAATATCCGCCAGATCCCCGGTATGTACGGGATCGTTTCTGCCATCTACGACGTTCCGGTGGGCGATGTGTGGCCGGTCGAGAAACTACAGGCATTGCGTGACCGTATTGAAGGCGCCGGCCTCAAGTTCGAAGTGGTGGAGAGCATTCCCACACATGAAGACATCAAACTCGGCAAGCCGACCCGCGACCGTCTGATTGCCAATTTCCAGCAGAACATCCGCAACTGCGCCGCGGTCGGTGTCAAAGTTATCTGCTACAACTTCATGCCGGTCTTCGACTGGACGCGCACCGAGATGGCCAAGCTGCTGCCGGACGGATCGACCACTTTGTCGTTCGATGCAGAAGAGGTTGCCAAGATTGATCCGGAGAAGGGCATTTCCTTGCCGGGTTGGGATGCGAGTTACAAGCCCGAAGAGTTGAAGAGCCTGCTGGAGGAATACAAGTCGGTCGATGAGGAAAAACTCTGGGCCAACCTTGACTATTTCCTCAAGGCCATCATTCCCGTAGCCGAGGAAGTCGGCGTCAAGATGGCGATGCACCCGGATGATCCCCCTCGTCCGATCTTCGGCTTGCCGCGGATCATGAAGAACCGCGACGATTACGCGCGCCTGTTGTCCATTGTCGATACCCCGGCCAACGGCATCACGCTGTGCTCCGGTTCTCTCGGCGCCGACCTGT
Source organism: Propionivibrio sp. (assembly GCA_003249625.1). The sequence goes on from QKII01000003.1 coordinate 10,425, forward strand.
GCAATAACGTCGAGTCGCTGGTGCGTGAATTCGGCGGCCGTGGCCGCATCCATTTCGGCCACCTGCGTAACGTCAAGGTCGAGCCGGACGGCACCTTCTACGAGGCGACGCATCGCTCGTGCGACGGCTCGCTGGACATGGCGGCGATTGTCAAGGCCTATTACGACGTCGGCTTCGACGGCTACTGGCGTCCGGACCACGGTCGCATGATCTGGGGTGAAACCGGCAAGCCGGGCTATGGCCTCTATGACCGGGCTCTCGGTGCCGTTTATCTCAACGGCCTGTGGGAAGCTGTCAGCAAATTTTCCGCCAAATAAATCAAGGAACCTGAATCATGATTTTCGGAAACGTCAAGGACTACGAGTCTGGCTTCACCTGGCTGCCACAGCCCCTCAAAACCGTTATCGAGCATCTCAAGAAGACCGATTTCCAGGCGTTGCCGGTCGGCAACTATGACCTGCAGGGCAAGGATATTTACGTTCAGGTCTTCGATATGACCACCAAGCCGTTTGCCGAAACGCGACCGGAAGTGCATCGCCAGTATGCCGACGTGCAGTTTTCGGTGTGCGGCTGCGAGCAGATCGGTGTCGCTTCCGACGACGGCAGCAACAGCGTCGCTGAGGACCTGCTGGCCGAGCGTGACCTGCTGTTCTATTCCGGCGTGGAGAATGAGTCGATGCTGACCATGACGCCGGGCAGTTTTGCGGTGTTCCTTCCGTCCGATGTGCATCGTCCTGGCGTTGTCCTGGGCGAACCGAAGAAGGTGCGAAAGGTCGTCGTCAAGGTGCGCGTCTCGTTACTGGCTGGAGCCTGAACATGGCGATCATTCGTTGGGGAATGATCGGCTGCGGTGCCGTAGCCGAAGTGAAGAGCGGGCCCGGGTTTTACAAGTCGAACAATTCGAAGCTTGTTGCTGTCACCAGCGCCGATCAGGCAATGACCAAGTCCTTTGCCGAACGTCATGGCGTTCCCAAGACTTACGAAACGAGCGAGCAACTGGTTGCTGATGCCGACGTCGATGCGGTTTACGTCGCGACGCCGCCATCGTCGCACAAGCCTTTGTCGATGGTGGTTGCCAAGGCCGGCAAGCATGTCTACGTCGAAAAGCCGATGGCAATGCGCTTTGAGGAGTGCCGCGAGATTGTCGACATCTGCGCGCAGCAGGGCGTGCGCCTGTTCGTTGCGTTCTACCGCCGTGCCATGCCGCGCTTCCTCAAGGTCAAGGAATGGATCGATAGCGGCGCAATCGGCGAGGTGCGCAATGTGCGCGCCGTGCAGCATCAGCCGCCGGCGCCGGAAGACCTGTCGCGCGATACGCTGCCGTGGCGGCTGAAGCCTGAGGTGTCGGGTGGTGGCAAGTTCCTCGACATGGGCATCCATGAACTCGATCTGTTCGACTTCCTGTTCGGCGCCATCGAGGAAGTGCACGGCATCGCCAGTAATCAGGCGGGGCTCTACGACGTGGAAGACACGGTTACGGCGACCTGGCGGCACGCGAATGGTGTGCAGGGCTACGGTTCGTGGTGCTACGTCTGCGGCCACAGCGAGGACTTCGTCGAGATCGTCGGCTCGAAGGGGCGGATCACCTTCGAGTTCTTCACCGACAAACCGCTCACGCTAGTCACCGAATCGGGAACGATAACAGCCGATATTCCGAATCCGGCGCACGTGCAGCAGCCGTTCATCCAGAGCATCGTCGATGACCTCAATGGCGTTGCACCGTGCCCCGGCAACGTCGAGAGTGCAGTGCGCTCGACCTGGGTGGCCGACGAGGTGCTGAAGAATTACCGGAAGCAGAAGGGTTATTGAGAAAAAGTTAAAAGTGGCCCCAAAGTGGCCAACGGAGAAAATCATGCCACGCATTTCCTTTGATGAACTGAAAGCTGAATTCAAGCGCGTCCTGATCAACAAGGGCTGCGACGAAGAGACCGCCGACCTGTCGGCGCAACTGATGACCGAGACGAGTTGCGACGGTGTGTATTCGCACGGGGTCAATCGTTTCCCACGCGTCGTCGAATACATCGAGAAGGGCTATATCGACGTGAAGGCCAAGCCGACGAAGACCGACGGTATGGGGGCCTTCGAACGCTGGAACGGCAACCTGGGCCTTGGTAACGTCAACGCCAAGCAGGCGATGGACCGGGCCATCGAACTGGCGCGCGAGCATGGCATCGGTTGCGTCGCGCTGGCCAACACCAATCACTGGCTGCGCGGCGGCAGCTATGGCTGGCAGGCCGCTGACGCCGGGTGCGTCGGCATCTGCTGGACCAACACCCAGCCGAACATGCCGGCATGGGGGGCGCGTGACCGGCGCATCGGCAACAACCCGTTCATCATGGCCGTGCCGCGCAAGGAAGGGCACGTTGTCGTCGATATCGCGATGGCGCAGTTCTCTTACGGACAGATGGAAAACAAGGCGTTGCGTGGCGAACTGCTGCCGGTTCCCGGCGGTTACGACGAGCAGGGCAACCTGTCGTGCGATCCGAAGGAAATCTCCAAGACCTGGCGCGTTCTGCCGATCGGTTACTGGAAGGGCTCGGCGCTGTCGATCGTTCTCGACCTCGTGGCTACGGTACTCTCTGGTGGTCGCTCGGTGTCGGCCGTCGGCAAGATGACCAACGACGAGTATGGTCTGTCGCAGATGTTCATCGCCATGGATGCGACGCGCATCGCCGGTGAAGACTATCTGGCCGCGGCGGTGAACGAAGCTCTCGACAACCTGCACGGCTCCGATCGCGTCGATCAGGCCAAGCCCGTGCTCTATCCCGGCGAGAATTCGCTGGCCGTCCGCAACGCCAACCTGGCCAACGGGATCCCCGTCGATGACGGCGTGTGGGCCAAAATCAAATCGCTCTGAACCGGAGAAATGAAAATGCAAACTCGGGCTTGTGTTCTCTACGCGCAGGAAGATGTGCGCATCGAAAATCGTGAAGTCGGCGAAGTAGGATCGGAGCAGGTGCTGGTTCGCGTCGGCGCGGGCGGTGTCTGCGGATCGGATATTCACTATTTCTGGGACGGCGGCATCGGCACGATCCGCGTCACCGAACCGATCATCATGGGGCACGAGGTCGCCGGCACGGTCGAGGCCGTTGGTGACAAGGTGACCCGCGTTCGTCCGGGCGACCGTGTGGCGCTGTGCCCGAGCCGTCCGTGTGGCAAGTGCAAGTTCTGCCTGTCGGGCGAGCAGCAGCACTGCCTGGAAATGCAGTTCTTCGGTAGCGCGATGCGCAAGCCGCATACGCATGGTGGTTTCCGTGACCGCATGGTCGTCGAGGAATACCAGTGCGAACCGATGGGCGACAAGGTCTCTCTCGGTGAGGCGGCGTGTACCGAACCGCTGGCGGTCGGCGTGCATGCGGTGAATCAGGCCGGTAGCCTGGTCGGCAAGCGGGTGCTGGTGACCGGTGCCGGGCCGATCGGTGCGCTGCTGATCGGCGCAGCACGCGTGGCGGGTGCGCTGGAAATCGTCGCGATGGATATTTCCGAGGCACCGCTCAAGGCCGCGCTGGCGATGGGCGCCAATGTGGCGATCAATTCAGCCAACGAGCCGGAGCGTTTGGCGGCTGACTACTCGGCAGACAAGGGCTATTTCGATGTGGTGTTCGAGTGTACCGGCGTGGGCGCCGTGCTCAAACAGGCGTTCCCGGTGATTCGCCCGCGCGGCACCATCGTCCAGGTCGGTGTTACCGGCAGTGCGGATATTCCGGTCAATGCGCTGGTCGGTAAGGAAATCCGCCTGGTCGGTACGCACCGTTTCCATCAGGAATACGCCGTGGCAGCTCGTCTGATCCGCGAGCAGCGGATCGACGTAAGACCGGTGATCACCAAGACGCTGCCGATGGAGAAAATCTCCGAGGCGTTTGCGATCGCCCGCGACCGTTCTTCACAGATGAAGGTGCAGTTGAGTTTTGCAGAGTAGGGAAAAACAGGCTGGTAAGACCCGTTGACAATAGAACGTTGTTCCATAAAAATTCGCACAAATTTTATTTGTGGAACGACGTTCCTTAATTTGTTAAGCCGGAACCGGTAGGGGGGCAAAATGCGAAGCGCGCAACGTGTCGTCATTGTGGCGGATTGTGATCATCCGTCGATTGATATAGAGCAAGGTGTTCTCAAGGACATTTGTCCGGAAATCCGTTGGTTGGCCTGCCGGACGGAGGATGAGGTCATCGCGCAGTGCCAGGATGGCGAAGGGATTCTCATCCAGTACGCACCGATGACGCGTCGTGTCCTGGAACAGCTTCCCCGCTGCAAGGTCATTGCCCGCTACGGCGTCGGGGTTGATACGGTGGATCTGCTGGCTGCTTCTGAACTTGGTATTGTCGTCAGCAACGTTCCCGATTACGGTACGAACGAGGTCTCGGACCACGCGTTGGCCATGATGCTCTGCCTGACGCGCAAGGTTCCCCAGGCCAATGCGCTGATCAAGCGCGGACAATGGGATTTCCGATTGATGTATCCGGTGCATCGTCATCAGGTGCAGACGATCGGCATTGTCGGCGTCGGACGCATCGGTCAGGCCATGGCACACAAGACACACGCGCTCGGGATGAAGGTCGTGGCCTATGACCCTTACGTCAATCCGGATTCGTTGCCCGATTACATCACCCTGGTCAGTCTCGAAGATCTGCTTCGCCAGTCGGATGTCGTTTCGGTGCATTCCCCCCTCACCGACGTGACGCGCAACCTGCTCGACGAATCAATGTTGAGGTTGATGAAACCCACTGCCTATCTAGTGAATACGGCACGTGGCTGCATCGTTGACGAAGTGGCGCTGGACAAACTGCTTACGGAAAAGAAACTGGCTGGTGCCGCGATGGACGTGCTCGCGGTCGAGCCCGGGCCGATGACGCATCCGCTGTTCAAGCACGAGAATTTCTATTGCACGCCGCACATGGCCTGGCACTCGGAAGAATCGGCGCAGGAACTGAAACGCAAGGCGGCCGAGGAAACCCGGCGCGTGCTGCGCGGTGAAGCGCCGCTGTACCAAGTCAATAAATTCTGAGGAACAATCCATGCAAAGCATTCAATACTGCGGGACGAAAGAGGTAGTTGTTGGTGAGAAAGTGGTGCCGGAAGTGGGGCCTGGGGAAGTTCTGATCAAGGTGGCGTACGCGGGTGTGTGCGGTTCCGACATGATCATCTACCAGGGTGTGCACCCTCGGGCGAAGGCCCCGCTGGTGATGGGTCACGAATTCTCGGGGACGATCGTCAAGGGGCACAGCGCGCTGCCGGCGGGCACGCCGGTGACGGTGTACCCGCTCCTGAGTTGTGGCCACTGCGACCCCTGCAAGAACGGCTACCCGCACGTCTGCAACACGCTGAAACTGATCGGCATCGACTGCGACGGCGGCATGGCCGAATACGTCAAGGTGCCGGAGGACAAGGTTCTGCCCATCCCCGCCGACCTCTCCCTCAAGCTTGGCGCCTTCATCGAGCCCATCGCTGTCGGCGTCCATGCTGTCAGCCGCTCCGGCTACAAGCCCGGTGACACCGCGGTCGTCTACGGTGCAGGCCCCATCGGCCTCTGCGTCGCCTCCTGCCTCAAGTACTTCGGCGCCTCGCAAGTCCTCATCATCGAAGCCAACCCCCACCGCCTCGACGTCGCCAGGCAACTCGGCTTCACCACCATCAACGCCGCCCAGGACGACATCCGCGCCAAGGTGCTTGAATACACCAACGGCCACAACGCCGACCTCGCCTTCGACTGCGCTGCGCACCCCAGCGTGCATGGCACCATCCTCGAAATTCTCCGCGTCCAGGGCACCGGCATCGTCGTTGGCTCCTACAAGAAGCCCGCCGAAGTTGATCTCCTCAAGATCGAATTCAAGGAGCTCACCCTGATCGGCATTCGCGTCTACACCCCGCGCGACTTCGAAATCGCCATCCGCATCCTCCAGAGCGGATGCATCGACTTCGACAAGATCCTCACCGTCGCCACCCCGGAAGAAGCCCCGCAACAATTTGCCAATCTTCTCTCCGGCCAGACGGACGCCATCAAGATGCTCTTCCAGCTCAGCTAATAACGAAAAAAGCTAAACCAGGAATTCCCATGCTCGACATCTTTAGTCTCAAGGGCAAAGTTGCCCTCTTCACCGGTGCCAGTCGCGGCCTCGGCAAAGCCATGGCCGTCGGCCTCGCCAAAGCTGGCGCCGACGTCGCCGTCGTCGGTCGCAAACGCGACCAGGACGTCATCGACCAGATCACCGCCCAAGGGCAGCGCGGCCAGTTCTACGAACACGACCTTGCCGACCTCGACGGCATTCCCGCCCTCGTTGCCAAGGTCAAAGCCGAGTTTGGCAAGATCGACATCCTTGTCAACAACGCTGGTGTCCAAAGCCGGCACAAGGCCGCCGAATTCCCGCGCAGCGACTGGAACTACGTGATCGACGTCAACATGAACGCAGTCTTCTTCATGTGCCAGGAAGTTGGCAAGCTCATGCTCGCCCAAGGCAAAGGCAAGATCATCAACATCGCCTCGCTGCTCTCCTTCCAGGGAGGGCTGACCGTACCGGCCTACGCGGCGAGCAAGGGCGGAGTGGCGCAATTCACCAAGAGCCTGTCCAACGAATGGGCCAGCCAGGGCATCAACGTAAACGGGATTGCGCCGGGCTACATGGATACCGAGATGAACACCGCGCTGCTGGCCGACGGCACGCGCAGCCGGCAGATTCTCGAACGGATTCCGGCGAATCGCTGGGGCAAGCCGGAAGACATGGTGGGTGCGGCGGTCTATCTCGCGTCGGACGCGTCGGACTACGTGAACGGCACCATCATCACCGTCGATGGCGGATGGATGGGGCGGTAAATA
>QKII01000455.1 GCA_003249625.1 Propionivibrio sp.
GTTGAAAGTGAATTACGCCGCAACGCTTCGGATCGAGGATCTCGCTGCCTATGTGCAGATGAGCACTTCCAGTTTGCATCAATACTTTCGCCAACTGACGGCCATGAGCCCCTTGCAGTACCAGAAGTGGTTGCGTTTGAGTGAAGCGCGCCGCCTGATGCTGAACGACGATTTGGATGCATCGAGCGCCGCGTTCACGGTCGGTTACGAGAGTCCATCGCAGTTCAGTCGCGAGTACACCCGCCTCTTCGGTGCGCCTCCCAAGCGTGACATCGAAGGATTGCGCAGGAAGGCAGACGAAGCCAGACAATCCGTACGCTTGGCCGTGGCTTGAACCAGCAGGAATGCAAGGTACTGGACGCTCAAGAGGACCTATAAGGCACTGTTTGCACGCCGGCCGTCTATTCTGGGTCGGGCAGTAGCAAGGACATTGAAGTGGAGCGTGGGACAGTGAATACCTTCCAGCTTCAAGCCGGCAGGCCGGGAAGTCCGTCGAATGCCATGTGCGCCGCCGCCAGCTTGCGTAGTGTCAGCCGGGTTTTCTGCTGGAATGCCGCGCCATTCATTTCTTCCAAAACGCTTGAAATCAGCCCGCGTGAAGTGGATAAATGACGAAAACATTCGATGACGCGGGAGAGTTGTTCACACTCGCTTTCGGTGGACGACGGGCTTTGCAGCAGCGCTCGCAAGTCCATGAGCCCGTGCGCAAGATTTAATGCCGCCAGCACCATCGTCGGCTTGTTCGCTTCCAGATTTTCGATCCGGCTCAGATGCATCGACAAGCGGATCAACCTTTGCGACATTAGGCCGCGCCACTCCCCGGCTGGTGCTGCAAAAGCCAGATCGGCGATACGCTCGATATCGCGAACGATTAGCGCACTGATCCTCCGCACGCGCCGGCCGGAATCGGCTGGCAGAAAGATATGGCCTAGCGCAACGAATCCGCATCCCAGTACCAGCGCGAGGCCGCCTTGCAGAATGAGGCTGGTTGAGGTTTCTGCGGGTAAAAAGGGCTGTCCTGCAAGCAGGAAACACATGTTGTAATCCACTGCGGGCAAGCTGGTGATCCGGCTGGCGCGCAAAAGTGCGCCGAAAATCATGAACGGGATGATCATCAGCAAGATGTCGACGGTACCCGTAGCATGCGGTAGAACGAAAAGCCGGAAGATGGTCGCGGCGATGGCGCCCAGACTCACCCCCAGAAAAATTTTAGGCGCCAGAATGTGCGGCCGGTCCATCGACGCGAGGAGAATCGCGAAAGTGCCGACGCCGAGCGCGGCGACTGGAGCGAAGTGCCAGCTTGATGCCATCGCCGCGTAGCTGGCAACCCAGATCGCCACGCCCGCCGTCGCACCGGTGGAGATAGCTATTCCATAATCCTTTTCAGGTTGCGTCGGGGTGTAGAAGCGCGTTTTTCCCAGTCCGGATTGCGATAAACCTGTAAAGCCTGCCCGGGCATCAAGCAGTTCGTTCAGAGCGACCGCCAGTCTGCTATCGAATTTATCCATCCGCCGCGAGTCCGGGCAAGACGGATCACTTGCATGCGTGCGCAGACTGGTTTCGAGCTTTTGCAGCACTTGCAGCACGCCCGCCGGCGCGCCGGTTTCACCAGTATCGACACGAGCCTGTACGGAGGCCATGAGTTCCAGCACGGCGCCGACCAGCGCGGAAAAATGGTGGACATGATGTTGGCGGCTTTTCGAGCCGGCAACATGAATTGCGAGCGCCTGCTCAAGCCCGGCCATCTCGTCGAGCAAGGTCTGCGCTTGCCGCTCCGTGGCACGGATATCGCCACCATTCAGCACCTGCACCAGATAAGCGACGACATCAGCGGTCAGCGTATCCAGCCGTGCCAGGAAAACCCGCTGAGGCGCCCGAGGAACGAACAGCAGCCCGCTCAAGGTGGCCACCACGACGCCAATCAGCGTGCAGATCACGCGGGCCTGAGCAAGGGCATAGGTTTGCTCGTGGGCATGCAGGGTCGGCAATACCACTACCACGGCGGTAATCCCGGCCAGCATCGCGCCATAGGTGTGGGCGCGGCGGAACACGTGCGTCAGCGTGGCGCACAGGCCGACCCAGACCGCCAGCACGGTGACCGAAAAATGCGGCGTTGGAATCCAGCGCAGCATGGCAAAACCCGCCAGCGCGCCGATGAGGGTGCCAATGACGCGATTGACGCCTCGTTCCAGCAGGATGCCACGCGTCGGCTGCATCACGATCCATGCCGCCATGCCCGCCCAGTAAGCATTTTCGACATGCAACAGCGAGGCAACCGCGAAGGCAACCCACGCGGTCAGAAAGGTCCGAAAGGCTGCGACAAGACCGGCGCGGTCGATTTGCATTCTAGCCGCCAACCGCATGATTCTGGACTGGATGGACAATGAGAAATGGGGGAACAAAAGCGAACTCCAGCCTGAGGCGGCCACAATCAAGGCGAGATTCTACCGGGCAGGCGTTGGATCCGTCTTGTCAGCGGACCATTCCGTGCGGCAGCATCTAACAAATGCGTACCGGTGGCCGCCTGTAACCTTTGCGATTATTGTCCATTCACTTCAATCGTGACGTTTAGCCTTCCACGGGTTTTCAGCGTTTCCACACCCGAATCGAAACGACCTGGCCGCATCAACCATGCGGAACAGCCGAAGTCGTCCGAAGGACAAACGGAAGGCGGGGTTTGTTGGATCGCAAGCAGTTGCAACAGCGTAAATCCTGTCCAACCCGGATCGGCATCATACGGTCCTGGTCCTCTGGCGACAGCCTCATGCCGACCCAAACCCGTCTGTCGAGTTTCTCCAAAGCGGACTGACCTTCAGCTAAGGGATTTTCGTGTTTCGCTTCTACGAAGCAGCCGTTCGCAACCTCCGGCAGACGGCCATCAAGAGACGTTGGCCAACTACGGAGCAAGGTCAGCAGTGATCATATATCGGTCGTCATAAATTTTTACACCGCCTTTTCTTGAACGGCGGCTCTATTGTTGATCATCAATCTGCTGTCGCCTCTGAACGGCCGCCTGGCCATCGGGCACATTAAGATTGATCGGCAGCTAACTTCAATCCTGCGGGTTGTGGCCGCTGCCATTCATGAACATGGATGGCGTGATTCATGTAACCAGGTCGAATGTCGGGGGAAACAGGTGGTTCTACGTGCCACCACATCGGTCTGCTGTAAGGCCAAGTTTTGGCGTCGAGTTTTTTTACACAAGTCCCAAAGCCCTCTGGAAAAATTGCTGTATACAACAATGAAATCAATTACATAAATTTATGGCACTGTTCGTGCTTGTAACGCCTTTGAAGGATTGATCTTGTAGAAAGGGAAGAACGTAATGAATAAATCAAAATTTTCTGTACTGGGCGCTCTAATGCTAGTCGCTATCGGTGCAGCGCAATCCGCGCAAGCCTCTATCATCGGTGACACGGTTACGTGCGCCATTACCGGGGGAGGTAGCTTTACCTGCAACCAGGCCAGCACCACGGTCGGAGCAGGACCGGAATTTACCTTCGGAAATCCTGGGGTCCCATATTTTTCAGTAGATTTCGGCGAAAACGATTTGTTGTTAACGGTGCTAGGCGACAACAGTCTCTCGTTTACTATTTTCAATAGTATGGATACCACCAACCCTTTTACCTTTGCTTCACTGATTTCCTCTTCCGGTTTTACAGGGTTTGATTCCTCGGATATTAGTCTCGTAGGCGGTAATCTCGCCGTAAATCTGATCGACACATCATCTACCACCGGCGCAACAATTCACATCGCCCTTTCCAATTCCGTTCCTGAACCCGCGTCTTTGGCATTACTCGGATTGGGTCTGGCCGGACTCGGCTTTAGCCGGCGCAAGCGTGCGTAGCCCCAGTTTCGGTCGCGCTGACCCCGCTTCGGCGGGGTTTTCTGTTTACGGTTACTGTAATTGGCGTGCCCAATATCAGACGGACACCAATTACCTCAACGAGTAGAGCGTGACACGTCGACATCTTTGAAATCGAATATTTCTGAGTAACCGGTCCCCAGAAATGACGATCGGCTGGTTTGGCCGTGGTTGAGGCGTTCAGTCTGTACTTCTACATCTGGGCGAGAGATAAAGTAGTTTGCTAACCTCGCCAGCCTTTCTTCGAGGTTCGCTGGTTCCCGACGGGGACGATCCGGTAACCTGTCGTTCGTGGGGACGCTTGCGCCGTGTCTATGTCTCCTTCGGTTTCATCGCCGGGAAGCTACCGTTGGATGTTCGCTTCCCGAAACCTGCCTTTCGCCAGCGAGGCGTTTCGACCCAGTCCTGACCTTCGCTGCTCCAAATCCCCAATGGCCGGTATCCAATTTCAGCAGTCCTTCAGACCGTTTAACGACGGAGTTCTGTCAGCCTAAGCGGCAGTTGGCTGGCTGTTCGTGTCGGGCGACAATGAATCACCTACCTGTCGTTCGATTTGAAGATGTAGTAGAGACTAGTGACCGAGGCAGCTAAAACTATTTGATGGTTAGCTAAGCTTGACGACCTGCAACGCCTTTTGGCGTCGCCAGCATACGTGGATACACCTATGCCAAACGTTATAGACAGAGTGCAAAATAATCCAAAAGTTTAAAAAGGGAGAGGCTGGTTGAACTTACAACCCGACATGCCGGACATCTCTCAAGAATCTGGTTCTCTTCTTCTTGTGCGCCCACGCCCTTTGCATCTCAAAACGGCGTACATACTTAT
>QKII01000077.1 GCA_003249625.1 Propionivibrio sp.
CCGTGTCAACCTTTTTTTGAGATGCTTAAAAAACAAAAAACAATCAAAAAAAACGCCAACACTTTGATTCTTAACATCTTTTCGCCGCTCAGCAGCAACGAAAGATGCGCATTATACAGACCAAATCTACAACGTCAACACTTAAATCAAAAAAATTCAAAAGACCAAGAAATGAAGTCCAACCATTCCAAAGAACCAGCCAATCAGCCCCGCTCACTCTTCGGATCGCGGCTCAACAACCGCTCAACGATATCGACAGCCGACTCTCCTGAATGAAGAATAGAGTCAACCGCTGCTGTAATAGGCATATCAACACCTTTCAATGCAGCGAGCCGTACGACCTCCTTGGCTGTACTCACCCCTTCGGCAACGTGACCAAGGTCAGCGAGGATATCTTGCAACGTTCGCCCCTTTGCCAACTCCAGCCCAACACGGCGATTGCGCGAAAGGTCTCCAGTGCAAGTCAAAATCAGGTCCCCCATCCCCGCAAGCCCCATAAATGTCGCGGCCTGAGCGCCAAAAGCCACGCCCAAACGCGCCATTTCCGCAAGTCCTCGTGTCATCAGCGCAGCACGGGCGTTATACCCGAACCCGAGTCCGTCACTGATTCCAGCCGCGATGGCCATTACATTCTTGACCGCGCCGCCAATCTCCGCCCCGATGAGATCGTCGTTGGCGTAAAGCCTAAGGCGCGACCCATGAAGTTCTGTGGCAATACCTTGTGCAAAAGCTCCGTCGCGTGACGCCACGGCTGCTGCTGTTGGTAGCCCTCTCGCAACCTCGTCCGCAAAACTAGGCCCCGTCAGGACACCACAGGGAATACTGCCGAATTCTTCTTCCACAACTTGATGCGGTAACTTCCCGCTACCAGGCTCAAAGCCCTTGCATACCCAAATCAGGCGAGGGGAAACCGTGACTTCGCGGATTTTCCTCAATGTGTCACGCAAACCCACTAAAGGCGCGGCGACAATAAGTAGATCGGAATCACTCGCAGCACTCCCGAGATCCCCCTCTATCCGCAATGAGTCGGGCAGGACGACACCCGGCAAAAAACGGCTATTCTCCCGCCGCTCCTTTAACTCTTGAACAACACTTGGTTCGCGCGCCCAGAGAGTCACTCCATGTCGGGCATTTAAAGCCATAGCGAGCGCTGTACCCCACGCACCCGCACCTACGACGGTTACCCTCACACTCAAAACCCCCAGACCTGCCCTGCACGCACAAAACCTTCTTGCCCCGCATGATGGCGCACTTTGATCCAACCACCGGGAAGCGTGTCAAGATACTCCAAACCAACCCCCTGCTCGGCCGAGAAGAGGCGTTCCGAACCATCCTCAGCCTTCTTCAGAACATCTGCTTGTCCGATTTTTACAACCACCGAACGATTTGGAGAGAGATAACGCTTTTCGATCCACGCAAGCCCTCCTTCCGAGTCCCGCACCTTTGCCCACCCTTCGAGGCTCACCACGACCTCCACAGGAGTACCGCGACGAATTACAAAAAGCTTGATGCCTCGTTGCGAGGGCGCATCGTAGAGAACTGCAGCTGTCTCGACTGCTCGAAACTCGACCGAATGAGCCGACAGAGGAACCCAAGCAATACATGACAAGATCCCAAACAACAATCGTCTCATGCTCTCTCCCAAACACCACTCTTTCCGGAAACCATACCAGCCACGATGCCCCCGGCAATTGACAAACACGCGACCAAATAAGCAGGCAACATTCGCTCTGCAGACGTAGCCAAATCGGTTCTCTCGCGGGAAGCCCCGTTGCCGCCAACCTCAAGCGGTCGCAGGCTGCTCCTCCTGCTGGCGCGCTGCGTACATGGCTTCAAAATTTACGGGCTGAAGCACCACAGGAGCAAAGCCGGCACGGGTTACGGAATCCGAAACCACCTCGCGAACATATGGGAACAGGATATTCGGGCAGGCGATAGCCAGCAGCGGTTCAAGATTCTCTTCCGGGATGTTTCGAATGCGGAACAAGCCTGCCTGCCCTACTTCAACCAGATAAACGGTCTTTTCTCCAATTTTCGCGGTGACAGTAGCTGTAAGTGTCACCTCAAAAATGTCGTCACCAACCTTCAATCCTCCGGTCTGCAACTGCAACCCGATTTCGGGTGCTTCCCGCTCAAGATAAACAGCGGGAGCATTGGGAACTTCCAAAGACAGGTCTTTGACATAAAGTTTTTCGATAGCAAACGACGGGGTTTCTTGTTCAGTCATGATAGCCTTGGTTATGCAAGTAAAGTGGATAGCGAACCTGAGGTAGCGTTACCCCGGACCACCGGAGAGCATCGGAACGAGTTTGCCAGCCTGGTCGAGTGCAATCAGATCGTCGCACCCACCAACGTGGAAATCGCCGATGAAAATCTGCGGCACAGTTCGGCGCGATGTCCGCTCCTGCATCTCTGCACGCCGCTCCGGGTCAAGGTCGACCCGTATCTTTTCGATTTCTTCGACACCGCGCGCGCGCAAAATACTTTCCGCGCGAACACAGTAGGGACAAACCGCTGTCGAGTACATAAGCACAAGAGGCTTGTGACTCACTTCTTCGCCCCTTTTTTCAGCGGCAACCCAGCTGTCCGCCAGCCTGCGATACCGCCTTCGAGGTTATTAACCCGAGTAAACCCCAGCTTTTCAAGCTGTTTGCACGCCCCGGAAGAGCGCCCACCCGTTTGGCAAACCAGTATCAGCGGCACGTCCTTTTTGCTATCGAGTTCTCCAACCCGTTCCTCCAGTTGCTCTAAAGGGATATTGCGCGAATCCGGCAGATGGCCTCCAACGTACTCATCGGTAGCGCGAACGTCTACAACCACTGCGTTTTCACGATTGATTAGCAAGGTTGCCTGCGTCGGAGTCACGCCATGACGCCCTCCCGGGCGACGTAGCGACGTAAACACCAGCGCCGCGCCACTACCGACGGCCAACAGCACGAGAAGCAGATTTTGCTGAATAAATTCCAAACGAAACTCCAGATATTATTGGCGAATTGAACAAATGAAACGCTGAGGCCTTTGCCTCGTGGAGAAAACTACGCCCCGCAGAAAACGTCTTGCATCATGCCGATCAACTGCAGGATACGTGCGTCACCGACGCGATAGTAAACACGATTGGCATCCTTCCGCGTCACCAGCACGCCTTTGTCACGGAGAATAGCCAGATGCTGGGAGATATTGCTTTGCGACGTTCCCACGGCATCGACGATCTCCTGGACACAAGCTTCCTGATCCCCCAGGACGCAAAGAATTTTCAGGCGCAAAGGATGCGAAATCGACTTGAGGGCACGCGCCGCAAGCTCAATATGCTCCTGCTTGTCGATCAGGTTAACCTGTTTAGCCACGTTGATTGCCGCTCGTTAAATAGAAGAATCATTATAGAATAATTCGAGATTACGAGGGCGGAACGCCCGCCCGGAAGAACGCATGAACGCTCTCCTTCACCCCGACGCTCTCCATTTCCTTTACTCACGCAAGGCTTTAAGCCAGAAAACGTCACAGCGACTAACGCAGTTCGCCGTAATCGTTCTATTAGCGCTTGGATTCCCGTCCAGGGCGCCGGCAGCCGAAGTCAAGCCCCTGACACCCCCCACCAAGGCCGACGTTACCGAGAAAAAGAGCGATCTGCGGGAGTTGCGATCACAGATCGAATCCTTGCGCAAGGAAATGTCCAGAGAGGAAAGCCGTCGAACCAGCGCGACAGACCAACTCCGCGGCATTGAGCGTGACATATCTGCCACACAGCGCGAACTCGCCACCCTCGCCAACCAGCGAAGCAAAGTTCAGGAGACATTGAAAGAACTCGCAAAAGAGTCGTTTGAACTCGAGAAGCAACTGAAGGCAACAAAAGCTCAATTGGAACAACTGGTACACCGCCGCTACGTACAGGGTCACCCCGACACACTCCATCTTCTCCTGAGCGGCGAAGACCCTGGTCAGGTGGCGCGTGACCTTTATTACCTCGGACTCGTCGGCAAGGAAAACGGACAACTGCTTCAGCAAACTGAAAGGCTTCTCGAAAAAAAAAGAAGCATTACAGAGCGTACGCGCGACCGCTCCGCTGAACTCGCCTCTGTCGCAAACGAACAAACAGAACATCACGAAAAACTCGTTGCCCAACGGCAGCAACGCAAGAGTCTTCTTGAGAAGATCTCCGCGAAGATCAGCGAACAGCGCAAGGAAATCGGCAGTCTGAAGAGGGATGAGAAGCAACTATCCCAACTGGTCGCCAGACTCTCAAAGATCATTGCTGCGCGAAAAATCGCTCCCGCCCCCTCCCGTAACCAAATAGCCCGAGGAGGAAAGGATGCCCCTGGGACAAGGCGGCGTAACGATTCTGAAATCACCAATGAAAAAACCCCTGAGGCAATGCAACAAGGAGAATTCCCGAAATTACGAGGCAGTCTTCGCTTACCGGTGAAAGGCGTGATTGCCAACCGCTTCGGCGGCCCGAGACACGAAGGCGGCGCATGGAAAGGATTGTTCATCAGGGCCGAGGCGGGCAGCGAAATCAAGGCCATTGCTAGCGGACAGGTCGTATTCGCCGACTGGATGCGCGGCTTTGGAAACCTGCTGATCGTCGACCATGGCAGCCAATATCTGTCGATCTACGGTTACAGCGATTCCCTTCTGAAACAGGTCGGCGACAAC
>QKII01000167.1 GCA_003249625.1 Propionivibrio sp.
GAGCAGAAAAAGGAACTTGTCGAAGCGCTGACGAAGGAAACCTGCCGCGTTCTCGGTTGCGACCCAAGTGCCGTCGACATCATCCTCATCGACGTCGAGCGAAACAATTGGGCGACGGGCGGAAAAATGTGGTCTGAAGATAATTGACATCGTACTGGCAACGCACAGCGTGAAACCATCATGCCGCCATGGTTATCAATTGACCGACTTTCAAGCTTGCTCTTGCTATGGAATATCCACACTCCGCAAGATGTCTCACTGAATTTTTATTGATGTATCCCCACCTATGCCTTACCAATTCACTTGGGAATCCGATAGCACCCTGTGGGTAAAATTTGACGGAGAAATATCTTTCTCCAACCTCAACAACGCCACCAACGACTTCTATAACGATACCCGGTCAGAACGTATCACTGCTATTTTTTGGGATTTCTCGGCGATGACCAGCTTTAACGTCGACAAGGATGACGCCTCGGAAATGGCTTACACCGATAATGTTGCAAGCCGGTACCTTAAACCGATGAAGGCGGCGTTCATCGCGACCAATGCAAAGTTCTGCGCACTTACCAGGCACTACATCGAAGAAATGCAACGGTTAGAGAGTCCATGGACGAACCGGTTGTTTTCTTCAATGGAACGAGCAAGGGCCTGGATAGCCTCTTCGGAGAGCAACACTCTCTGCGTCACGCAATGAGCGCAGTGTCGCGCTTCCTGCCATAGCCCCTTTCGGCGCGAACATTGGCAATGAACGAATTGGCATTCAATCCTGAAAATGACTGATTTGGCGACCTACTCCGGCCTATTCTTTTCCGCCCTGCTCGCCGCAACACTTTTCCCGGCGCAGTCTGAACTCCTCCTCGCCGGACTGCTGTTGACCGGCAACCAACCGCCTTGGGCGCTCGTTACGGCCGCCACCGTAGGCAACGTTCTGGGTTCGGCAATCAACTGGGGGCTCGGGCGCTACCTGGAGCATTTTGAAAACCGGCGCTGGTTTCCGGTCAAGCCACAGGCGCTGCACAAGGCGGAGCGGTGGTATCACCGTTATGGTCGCTGGTCACTGCTGCTGAGCTGGGCGCCGTTCATAGGCGACCCGTTGACCTTGGTGGCCGGCGTACTGCGCGAGCCGTTTCCATCGTTCATCGCCATCGTCACGCTGGCCAAGCTGGGACGGTACCTCGTTCTGGCGGCCATTACCCTCCAGTGGTTCACGTAATTCTTGAAGGTCGCCCATGCTCTACCTCTACACCCTCGACCAGCCAGAACGCTATTTGCACCTCTTGCAGGAGGCACTGCCCGATGAAGCCGTCGCCGGCTGGCCACAGGAAGTCGATGCAGCGGCGGTCACGCACGCCGCCGTATGGGCACCGCCGGAGAACTTTCTCGGCCGTTTTCCAAACCTTCACACGTTGTTCGTGATGGGCGCCGGCGTCGACAAGCTGCTACAACGGGCAGATGTACCGAAAAACGTGACGTTGGTCCGCCTGACCGATGCTGGCATGGCACAACAAATGACAGAGTACTGTCTGTACGGCGTGTTGCACTACCAGCGACAGATGGACCGCTACGCCCGACAACAGAGAGAACGGTTGTGGAGTCCACTCGATACACGTCAGGCTCGCGACGTGCGCATCAGCGTCCTCGGTTTGGGTGAACTGGGTGGCAAGGTGGCACGGAATCTGGTGCAACTCGGTTATCGCGTCTCCGGCTGGAGCCGGCGACCGCACCAGTTCGATGGCATCCGATGCCTGCACGGCGAGGCCGGATTGCGCGAACTGCTGCCGCAAACCGACGTGCTGTTCTGCGTGCTGCCGTCGACACCGGAAACCCGCCACCTGCTCGACGCACAAAGGCTCGCGCTGCTGCCCAACGATGCGGCGCTGATCAACGCCGGGCGCGGTTCGCTGATCGACGAAGCCGCACTGCTCGCCCGGCTCGATGCCGGATTGCTGCGCTTCGTGCTGCTCGACGTCTTCGCCGAGGAACCTCTGCCGCCAACACATCCGTTCTGGAATCACCCGCGCGTGATCATCACCCCGCACGTCGCCGCCGACACGGTGCCGGAAGAAGCGGCCAGCCAGATCGCCGCGAATCTGGTAGCGCAGAAGACCGGACAACCGATGTGCGGAGTCGTCGACCGGAATCGCGGTTACTGACCGCGCGCGTACGCTGCCGCCCGCTGGAAAAGCTGATCATCCGGGCGCACGCCGGTATAGAGCGCGAACTGTTCGACGGCCTGGATGGCGAAGACTTCGGCGCCGGTGATCACCGGCTTGTCGAATTCCCGGGCGCGGCGGATCAGCGGCGTTTCCGGCGGCAGCGCGACGACGTCGAAAACCATGCGGGCCACCTTGACGGCTTCCTCGTCGAACGCCAGTGACTCGGCCTCCGCCCCGCCGGCCATGCCGAGCGGCGTAACGTTGATCAGCAGGTCGGCCGTCGCTCCGCCCATCTCGGCACGCCAGTCGAATCCGTACAATCCGGCCAGCGACCTGCCCACCGCTTCGTTGCGCGCGACGATCGTGCCATTGCGAAAACCGGCGTCACGCAGCGCGCAAGCCACGGCCTTGGCCATGCCACCGCTGCCGCGCAAAGCGAACGTGTAGCCGGACGGCACGCGATGTTCGGCGAGCAGCTTGCGGATGGCGAGGTAATCGGTGTTGTATGCCTTGAGATGGCCAGCGGTGTTGACGATCGTATTGACCGACTCGATGACTCTCGCCGAGTCGTCCATTTCGTCGACGAGCGTGATCACCGCTTCCTTGAACGGCATCGAGATCGCACAGCCGCGGATTCCCAGCGCGCGCACACCGCCGATCGCTGCCGGCAGGTCGGTGGTGGTAAAAGCCTTATAGAGATAGTCGAGGCCCAGCGCCTCGTACAGGTAATTGTGGAAGCGCGTGCCAAAGTTGCTCGGGCGCGCAGCGAGGGACATGCAGAGTGTGGTGTCCTTGGTGATCTGTCGGGTCATTTTCCGGTTACTCCTGCTAGCGGATTTGGGCTGCATCGTTGCTCGGGCTGTTGCCGAAATAGCGTTTGAACTCGCGGCTGAATTGCGACAGGCTGGAATAGCCGACACGGTTCGCCGCCGTGCTGGCGTTGTGGTCGCCCTGCAGCATCAGCGCCCGCGCCTTGTGCAATCGAATGCTCTTGAGGTACTGCACCGGCGATGTCGAGGTCACCGCCTTGAAGTTGTGATGGAAGCTGGAAACGCTCATGTTCGCCTCGCGCGCCAGCGATTCGACGTCGAGTTCCTTGTTGTACTCCTGATGAACGCGCCGCAGCACACGGGCGATCTGCCCGAAGCGACTGTGCCGCGCGGCGACGGCGCGCAGCGCCCCGCCCTGCTCCCCGCGCAGGACGTGGTAAGTGATCTCGCGCACGATGCCCGGCCCAAGAATGCGAGCGTCCATCGGCGACTGCAGGCATTCGAGCAGGCGCACCGCAGCGCAGTCGAGGTCTTCGGTCAGCGGCGTGGCATACAGCCCGCGTACCATCTCCGGCGGCATCCGGTCGTCTTCCATTTCCATCAGCAACTCGCCCAACGCAATCGGATCAACGCGAACACATAACCCGAGCAGCGGCTCGTCCGGCGATGCCTCCGTTTCACACTCCAGAGGTAACGGCACAGAAAGGACAAGGTAGTTGTTCGCGTCGTAGACGTAGGTCTGATCGCCAAGAAAAACCCGCTTGCGTCCTTGGCCGATGATCATGATGCTCGGCTCGTAGACGATTGGCTCGCGCGCTTTTGCGCCATTGATGCGGACGAAGCGGACAGCATCGAGACGCGACGGGTATAGCCCTCCTCTCTCGCCAGCGTGCAAAGCAACTCGGCAATTCGCCCGCCCGGTCTCCACGGTTGCATAAAAAACTCCACACCGAAAAATCAGGCAAATATTCTGCACCATATTCTTCTTAAAACGCGCCGCCCCAGAGAAAAAGGCAAACATGAGGCAGAAATGTGTATTGGTATTGACACATCCGCCGCCTAAGATGAATGACGTTCGGCGCAAACGAGACAAACTAACAGAACAAAACGCGCCGCCAACTCAAGAAAGGACAAACACAATGCAATTCAACCACTACATGCCCTCACGGATCTTCTTTGGTGCCGGATCGCTCGACCAACTCGGCACGGTGGCTCTGCCCGGCAAGAAGGCGCTGATCGTCATCTCCGCCGGCAAGTCGATGCGTCAGAACGGTTACCTCGATCGCCTGATCGCCCTGCTCAAGCAGAACGGCGCCGAGAGCGTCGTCTTCGACAAGATCCAGCCGAATCCGATTCGGTCGCACGTGATGGAAGCGGCGGAACTCGCGCGTCAAAGCGGCTGCGATTTCGTCATCGGTCTCGGCGGAGGCAGCAGCATCGATTCGGCGAAGAGCATCGCGATGATGGCGAAGAACCCCGGCGACTACTGGGATTACATCGGCGGCGGCTCGGGCCAGGGCAAGCCGGTGCTCAACGGCGCGCTGCCGATCATCGCGATTACCACCACCGCAGGCACCGGCACCGAGGCCGACCCGTGGACGGTGATCACCAAGGAAGAAACCAACGAGAAGATCGGCTACGGCAACGACCACACCTTCCCGTTGATCTCCGTCGTCGACCCGGACCTGATGCTCTCCGTACCGCCGCACCTGACCGCCTACCAAGGCATGGACGCTTTCTTTCACGCGGCAGAGGGCGTTATCGCCACCTGCGCCTCGCCGATGAGTGACCTCTATGCGCTGAAGAGCATCGAAACCATCGCCCGCTGGCTGCCGGTGGCCGTCAAGGACGGAGCGAACAAGGAAGCGCGCGCGCAGATGGCCTTCGCCAACATGCTTTCAGGCTTCGTCGAATCGACCTCGTCGTGCACCTCCGAGCATTCGCTGGAACACGCCCTGAGCGCCTACCATCCGGACCTGCCGCACGGCGCCGGCCTGACGATCCTTTCGGTCGCCTACTTCGGCTTCTTCCTCGACAAGATTCCCGGTCACCTGTTCGAGTCGATGGCCCGGGCGATGGGCGAGAACGTCGAGGCGCTGCCAGCCGGCGAGCGCCCGGCCGCCTTCATCACCGCGCTGAAGAAACTGATCGCCGGTGCCGGGCTGGAAGGCCTGAAAATGTCCGACTACGGCATCCGCCGCGAGGAAATCCCGACGCTCGCGCAGAACGCCCGCGACACCATGGGCGGCCTGTTCGAGCTCGATCGCCACACACTCTCGCTTGAGGAAACGAAGCAGATCCTCGAAAACGCATACCGTTAACGCAACACCACATGACCCGCCACACTGGGCAGCGACCGGTGTGGCGGGCGAGTACGAACAAACTGCTTATCGCGTCTGCCAACCACATCAAAAAGGACTCGCATGAACGCAACCGACTGGACACCCTCCGCCACCCGTTACGATACGATGCCCTACCGGCGTGCCGGCCACAGTGGCCTGAAGCTGCCAGCGCTCTCATTTGGCATGTGGCACAACTTTGGCCAGAGTGCCGATCCGACTAATACCCGGACGTTGCTGCGGCGTGCCTTCGATCTCGGAATCACCCACTTCGACCTGGCCAACAACTACGGCCCCCCGCCCGGTGCGGCCGAGGAACTGTTCGGCCGGATACTCGCCAGCGATTTTGCCCCGCACCGTGACGAATTGATCGTTTCCACCAAGGCCGGTTACCTGATGTGGCCCGGCCCTTACGGCATTGACGGATCGCGCAAGCACCTGCTGGCCAGCCTCGACCAGAGCCTGAAACGCATGAAGCTCGATTACGTCGATATTTTCTACTCGCACCGCTACGACCCGGACACACCGCTCGAAGAAACCATGGGCGCGCTGGCTACCGCCGTAAAACAGGGCAAGGCGCTGTACGTCGGTATTTCGTCCTATTCGGCGAAGAAGACCCGCGAAGCCGCGGCAATCCTCAAGCGCATGGGCGTACCCTGCGTGTTGCACCAACCTTCCTACTCGCTGCTCAACAGGTGGATCGAGGAAGACCTGCTCGACACGCTGCGCGACGAGGCGATCGGTTGCATCGTTTTTTCGCCGCTGGCGCAGGGACTGCTGACCGGCAAGTACCTCGCTGGCATCCCAGTCGATTCGCGCAAGGCCAGTGGCGCCGCATCATTTCGCGACAACTACCTCGAACCAGCAACACTGGAACGTATTCGCCCACTGATGGAAATTGCCGAATGGCGGGGACAAACGCTGGCGCAGATGGCGCTGGCCTGGGTGCTGCGCCAGCCACAGGTCACATCGGCGCTGATCGGCGCCAGCCGCATCAGCCAACTGGAAGAGAATGTCGCGGCGTTACAACGGCTCGACTTCTCCCCCGAGGAGCTGGCCGAAATCGACCGTTGGGCGGGCGACGCCAACCTGAACATCTGGGCGGCGTCAAGCAACGCGGGGTAATCGCTACGGAAGTTCGCGCACCGGCACCGCCTCGCCCGCCTGTGCCGGATGCAACTCCAGCGCATCGGCGAGGTTCGACTTCACCGCTTGGAGGAGGTCGGTAAGAATTCGCTGCTGTTCGTCCGACAAGTCGCGAAGCATTTCCTCGCGGGCATGCAAGACGACGCTCTCGATTTCGACCAGGAGTTGCCGCGCCTGTTCGGTGAGGTGAATGCTCCACAGGCGGCGATCGCCAGGAATCGGCCGCCGCTCGATCCATCCGTTTTTCTCAACCTGGTCGATCAGCCGGCCTGCGGTGGATTTCTCGATTTCCAACTCGTGCGAGATCTGCGACTGCGACACCCCTTCGTGATTGGACAGAATCGCCAGGACCGACCACTGCGCGCGTGAAAGCCCCAACGGCTGCAAGCGACGATCGATCAGCTTGCGCAGCAGTCGCGCGGAATCGGTGAGAAGAAAACCGGCCCCCCGGTGGGAGTCATGGATGATCATCGATGAAGCCTCGTTTTTGGACGCGCAATGATAGGTCCGGACCTCGCGGTTTGCCAGCATTGATGCGCGAAATCAATGTCATTCGGCCACCCCGGCCCCCTTGGATCTGCATTTTCGTCATTTTAGTTGCGTTGCTTACTATTGCCATTCTTATGGTAACCTATCGCACCGTGAAAAGCGCAACCATCCATCGCCGGCACACTCGGGCCCGACCCCCTTCCCCCAATTTTTCCTCTGGCTTCCCCCTCTTTCCCTTTCCAGGAGTCTTTGACCATGCAACGCGTAGATATCGGTTTTCAGATACCCCAGTCCGTTCAGGAAATTCTGGCGGCCTGTCCCAAATACACCGTAGCCTCCAACCGCCAGCAATTGTTCGAACTGGCCACCCGCGACGCTGTAAACGGCGTGCATGAAGTCGCCTACGATGTACCCGGCCAGGGCCGCGTGGTGGAGGCGACCGTCTGCCGTGTGAAGAACGGCATCGCCGCCAACTATGTCGATCCGTACATGCGTCGCCGCGACCCGGAGTGCATGCTGATCGCCGACGACCAGCCGACCGACAAGCTGCGTTTCGAGGACGAGTTCGGCGAATCCTTCGAGGCGTTGCGGGCCGAAACTTTCGCCTGGCTGAAAACCCAGGAACTCGCGCTGTTTCCGTTCATCGCCGGCGCCCCCGGCATCGGCGCCGACGCACTGGTCGTGGCGCCGGCCAATGCCGGTTTCTTCGCGCTCGGACTCGCCCTGTTGCAAGGCATCCTTGATCAGAATGAAATATCGCCGGATTTCGATCCGAAAGCGGTGATCTTCGTCGCACCGCCGTTCCGCCACACGCATTTCAAGGGCAAGCAAATGGTGGTACATAACCGCCGCCCGGGCCGGCACGAGCTGTTCAGCTACAACCTGTACCCCGGCCCGAGCGCCAAGAAGGGCATCTACGGTGTGTTGCTGACCCTTGGCGAGCGCGAGGACTGGCTGACAGCGCACTGCTCGGCGGTGCAGGTCATCACGCCCTACGCCAACAAGCTGTGCATCATGCACGAGGGCGCCAGCGGCGGCGGCAAGAGCGAGTTGCTGGAGCAGGTACATCGCCAGTCCGATGGCGGCCTGCTGCTCGGGGTCAATACGGTCTCGGGCGAGCGCCGCACGCTGGTGTTGCCGGCCAACTGCGAGCTGCGTCCCGTCACCGACGACATGGCACTATGCCATCCTTCACTGGCGCGCAACGACGGACGTCTGGCGCTGATGGACGCCGAACAGGGCTGGTTCGTGCGTGTCAATCACATCACCGACTACGGCACCGACCCAAATCTGGAACGGATGACGATTCATCCGGCCGAACCACTGCTGTTCCTCAACATCGCCGCGCAGCCGGGCAGCACCGCGCTGATCTGGGAACACATCGAGGATGC
>QKII01000438.1 GCA_003249625.1 Propionivibrio sp.
TATCGGTGGTCTGGTACAGGGCGGCCTGCGCCGCGCCGCGCTTGGCGGCGCTGAGGACGTAGCGGCTAACGTTGCCAAGAACACGCTCGGCAAGACGGTCGGTGAACTGGCTGGCGCAGCTGCGGCCGGCACGGCGCAGAGCGCGGGCTCGACTGCACAGTATGTCGACCCGAACGCTCCGGACGCCCAGTTCGAATCGCAGTCTCGCAAGGCTCTGGCCGGCGCCGGCGCGCTCGGCGCGTTGCAGGCGATTCCGTCTGTGGCGCTCATGGCACGCTACGGTTTTGGTGAAGCGGCGGCGCTCAAGGCAGCTCAGTCGGTACCGAAGAGTCTGCTGGGTCGCGTAGCGAAGGAAGGCGTGGAGCAGGGCGTAATCGGTGGTGCGACGAACGCGGCTACGGTCGCAGTCGACCACGCTGTCCACCAATGGGTTACTGGCGCGCCGCAGGCCGCGCCGGCGCTCCCCGACTACGTCAATGCAGTGGCCTCTGGTGTCATCGGCGGCGTGGCGCTCGGCGGCCCGGCCGGTCTATTTCACAGTGCGCCGGCCGGCGAGTCCCGCACGTTCGCGGAGAACCTGCGCGCGGCGAAGAACAAGGTCGGCGCGGCCATCGACGAGCAGATCAACAAAGTCCGCGAGCCGAATCCGAACCGGCCGAAGCCGGGCGAACCCTACCCGGACAACGAGCCGCTGGACGCCAAGGCGAAGTTCGACGAGAACCTGCGCGCCGTGCAGGACAATGACGACGACTTCCACGCCAGTCTGCTGAAGGACGCCCAGCCGTACAACATCAAGGACGGTGTCCTGAACGGGCCAGCTTCCGGACTGGTTGACCCGACGCGCATGCAGACGCGCGCGGCGTCGTACGAGTCGCTGTTCAAGACGCCGACCGAGCGCACGTTCGCCTCGATCCTCAACGACGAGCAGTACACGGCAGACGCCGTACCGGGTATCAAGGCGGCGGCCAAGGCGTTCACGGACGGCTTCGACACGCTGAACCCGAAGCAGAAGAAGGCGGTGGGTGATTTCGCCAGCCGGCTCGAGCCGGATCAGCTCGAGAAGTTCAAGCGTGTCCTTGCAACCTCCAACGAGATCGTCAAGCAGGGTGCAAAGATTACCCGTAACGCGAGCGACGACACCTCGACGGTACCCGACTTTGCTCCGAACAAGTCGCGCCAGACGACCGGCGAAACGCCCGAGAACGTGGGCGCTGAAGACATCGCCTCGCTCTCGCAGAACGAGGGCGAGGCTCCGCTGCCTCGCGGGTACGTGGACGACGAGTCGTGGAACCGCGCTACCTACGTCGGTCCGCGCTCGGTCCGCGGTACGCCGGATGAGCAAAACATCCGTCTGACCAAGACGAAGGATGACGGTACGTCCTACGGCACCGACCTGAACATCATGCGCGCGGCGTCCTCGGTGGCGAAGACGCCCGAGGGCAAGCTGTTCATCGACCAGAACGGCGCCAACCGCAAGGTCAATACGGCCATCGCCATCGCCAGCGACGCAATCGAGCGCGGGTTCAACCTGCCGCCGGACGCGTTCGCCACCGGTAAGCGTCTATTCCCCGGCGACGACGGCAAGATCACGCCGGCCGAGGCCAACGCTATCCGCGCGCGCCTGTCGCAGCCTAACCGCGGCGCCACTCCTCTGACGGAGACGCCCGGCCGTGCCGCGCCGACGCGTGAGTTCACCGGTGCGCAGTCGGACGTGATCGATACGGCCGAAGGCGATATCGGCGGACTGGCGGCCAAGCAGGCAACCGCGCTGGGGCCGGATGCCAAGGTCAACACTGCGCGCGAGAACCGCGCGCTGGAAAACCGCGCGCGTCGCGCTGCGGAAGCGGTCGGCATTCCTCCGTCGGCACCACCGCATATCATGTTCGAGCGCGCCCAGAAGCTGCCGAAGTCGCCGGCCCGCGACGCCGTGCTGGCTTCGGTGCGCCTGATGGCTGACACCGACCCGGGTCTTGCTAGCCGCATCGAACAGCTGGAACCGGGCAACCACGTCGTCCAGAACGAGGGGCACAAGCCTGAAGGTGCTCCGCTGGCGCCCGGCGCCAAGCCGAACGCCGGCGCCTCGGCTGCCGACATCGCTGCGGCCAAGGCTCCGAAGCGCACGCTGAAGGATGTCGAGCAGCAAGCAAAGGCCGCGATGGACTACGCGCAGAATCCGCCGGACGACTTTACGGCACGGGACGCGCGCGCGAAGGCCGCCGAGATGGACAAGGTATCCAAGCAGGCTGCGGCCAAGGCCAAGCAGCTGGGTGAGGATCACCCGGCTTACCAGCGCATGGACGACCTGCGCATGAACGCCAAGGACGCGGCTAACGTGCTGCGCGAAGTGGCCGACAAGCAGGACGCGGCCGACAAGACCGGCATGTTCGACAAGATTGAGCCGGCGTCGGACGACCCGGCCAAGCCGAGCACGCTGCGCGAATCGATCGAGAAGCTGAAGGCGTCGCCCGAGTTCGAGAAGATCAAGAACGCGCTGGATGTGCTTCGCAAGCGCCCGATTGCCAAGGGCGAGCATGGCCTGCGCGATCTGACCGCCGAGAAGCGCATCCTCGACCGGCTGACGAAGGCGTTCGGTGTCGACGAGCTACAGATCAAGAACGCCAGCGAATCAGCGGACCCGCGCATGAACAATGCGCGGGCCAAGCTCGAAAACGGCGTCGTCTACGTAAACGATAAGCTCAACGGTGCCGAGCGCGTCTCGTCGATCCTGCACGAGTTCGGTCACCACCTGCTCGACTCCAAGATGGCCTCGGCGACCCGCGAGCAGCGGCAGGCCATCTATAAGGAGTTCGCGCTGTGGAAGCGTCAGCATGCCGAGAACTCCAAGACGTTCGACGTGCGCGCCTCGCGTGCACCGGTGTTCACGTCCTTGCATTCGCTGGAGATGCTCGGCGGTCGCGATACCGCCAAGCTGTCTGACCTTACGCCGGAGCGCGCGGCGTACTTCCTTGACTTCGACGAGTTCATGGCGGACTCGATCGCGCGCACGCTCGAGTCGAACGATGACGTGCGCAACATCATCCGCGACGCCGGCGGCGGCTGGTTTGCGCGGGTAGCGCAGGTCATGAAGATGACCTATGATCTGCTCCGTGGGCACAGCTCCGGAGTCGCCACTCCCCCGGCCGCTGTCCGAGACTGGGTCCACAGCCTCTTCCATCCGGAAGAAGCCTCGTCTGCCACCGGCGCCGGTTCCCCGTCCCCCTCGAGCGGCGCCGGTGGCGGACACCCTCCCGGCAACAAGCCGCCGTTCTCCACGGCGAGTGGTGCCCAGCCCTCTCCGGGTGCACAGTCTCCGCACGACGTCACGTCGCTGCTTGGCCAGAAGTCGCGCGGCATCCTCGAGGATGTGTTCACGCGCCGCGGCGTCATCGAGCAGCTGCTAAAGCACGCCACGCCGGATCAGGCGCGTGACCTGCTGACGTATGACACCCGTCTGGAGACGGCGATCAACCTCGGCTACAAGCTGTGGGCCGCCGGCCAGATCAAGCTGGATGCTCCCGAAGCGCTCGGCCCGCTGCGCCAGATGAACGAGGCGGTGCTGAAGATTTTCGGGCTGCCGTCGCAGCGCCAGCTGGCCGATCAGATTCTGAGCGACCTGAAGGCTGGCAACGTCAACAAGACCTACGACCCGGGCCGCGTCATCGAGAACAAGGAACGGGCCAAGTTGCAGGCACAGGCGGCCGGCGGTAGCGGCGTGGCTTATACGCGTCTGCGCGCGCGTCGCGCTGTGGACAAGACCTATCACGCGGTCGTCGACAAGATGAACCCGGTGTACTCGCGCATCATGCAGGACATGGATCGCCGTATGCGCGAGACCAACGTCCCGGCGCTGCGCAAGCTGGCGTCGATCGTGCATCTCCAGACCGGTGAGGTCGGCCGCGAAGGTCAGCAGACGCTGGCGCAGGCCGTCACTCAGCAGCGCGCGAAGTTCTGGGAGCAGGCCGAGAAGCTGACGGCCGGCTTGTCCGCGCGCGATCAGGTTGCGATCAGCCGCGCACTGCGCACGAAGGGCACGCTCAAGGATGCGAAGCTCGAAGCCAAGCGCGCTGAACTGGCCAAGTTCATGGAAGGGATGTACTCCTACATGAAGTCGAAGGGTGTGGATGTCGGCAAGGTCGACAACTACTGGCCGGTCGTGCTCGAGCCTACGAAGGTGCAGAACCGAGAGCAGGCGTTCCGCACCATGCTGGAGCGGCCGGCGCTCGAAGCCGGTATGCGCGACTACCTCAAGTCGAAAGGCTGGGACGTCACCACCATGTCGAAGCAGGACATGGTCGACGCCCTGTACCGCACGGCGGCGTACAAGCCGGACTACACGCTCGGCGGCCACAGCTACGCTGATACCGGTACGGCGCCCGGTGGCAAGGAATTCCGCACCCGCGTGTCGGAGTTCATCTACAAGTCCGGCGATGCCGACGCGATCAAGGAGTTCGCCAAGTTCCAGTCGAACGATCTGGAGAAGATCCTGATCCCGTACATCTCGCACGCTGTACGGCGCGCTGAGTTCATCAACCGCCTCGGCAAGACCAAGGACATGAAGGCCAGCACGCTGAGCCAGCTGCTCGATCAGGCTAAGTCTGAAGGAGCTACCGCGGACCAGATCGAGCTGGCGAAGAACTACGTCGACGCATCACTCGGCGCGTACGGCACTGGCCCGAATCCGTTCCTGCAAAAGCTGACCGGTTCGTTCGACAGCGTGTTCGGCACCAAGCTGTCCGACGTCAGCTCGCAGCAGTACCGCCAGATGTCGAACGCGATCATCGCGTACCAGAACCTGCGCACGCTGGGTCTGGGCATCTTCGGCAACCTGATCGACCCGCTGGGCGTATGGGTGCGCTCGTCCTCGGCCGGCACTACTTGGAGCAGCTACAAGGAGGCGTACAAGGCCGCATTCAAGGGCAAGGACCCGTCGTACCTGCGCGATCTGGCCCACGCGCTCGGTACCGTCGAGCGTCACGCCGTGGGCGAAGCGCTGGCGTACGGCTACGGCGGCGACATGGACAACCTGTCCGGCTGGTCGAGCCGCGTCAATCGCGCGCTGTTCAAGGCCAATGGCATGGAGACCGTCACCAACTTCGCGCGTCTCGCGGCGACCGAAGCGGCGAATAAGTTCCTGCTGCGCCACAAGGATCTGAGCGAGCCGCACAGCGCACGTTACCTGCGCGAGCTGGGCCTGAAGCCGGCGGACATTGTCGAAGACCCGCAGCACCCGGGGTACGTCAAGCTGACCCCGAAGGTCGAGAAGGCGCTCTACCAGTTCGTCGACGAGTCGGTCCTGCGCCCGACGGCCACGCAGCGCCCGCTGTGGCAGAACGACCCGCACTTCGCCGTGCTGGCGCAGTACAAGGGTTACCTGTACTCGTTCTACAACACGATCACCCGCCGCATGCTCCATGAGGCCGGCAACGGCAACCTGAAGGGGCTCATGCCGATCATCGGCTATATGGCGGTGTCCATGGCCGCCGAGCTGGCCCGCGAAGCAGTCCAGTACCCGGATGGCGGTAACCCGCGCCGGAAGAACTGGGGCGCCGGCGATTACCTCGCACTGGCCGCAGACCGCTCAGGTCTGGCCGGTCCGCGTATCAGCGCGCTTAGCGACAGCTTCGGCGACGTCCAGCGTGGTAATATCCCGGGGCAGAGCATTACTGGCCCCTCGGTAGCGCAAGCAAGCGAGCTCGTACGTGTCGTACGCGGCCGCGAAAATCCCGACTCTGCTTTCATCCACGCGCTCCCCGGCCAGTCCTTGTACAAGGGATGGGTATCGCATGCTGATTCTGGGGATCGCGGGGGCCAAACAGGCCGGCAAGACAACGCTCGCTAACGAGCTGATGCACCACTACAAGCTGGTGCATCTGAGCTTTGCAGCTCCGATGCGCCAGTTCGTAGCCAAGCTTCTTGGTGTAAGCGGCCACGAGCTGGAGAAGATGAAAGAACAGCCGATCGACTGGCTGGACAACGTAACGCCGCGGCACATGTTGCAGTCCCTCGGGACGGAGTGGGGCCGTGAAATGGTCCATCCGGACCTGTGGGTCCGCGTGTTGCTCCACAACATTCCGCCCAGCGGAGCGATCATTTCTGACGTCCGCTTCGTGAACGAAGCGGAGCTGATCCGCAAGAAAGGTGGTTTGATCCTCAAGGTAGAGCGCCCCGGGACTGGGCACGGCGACGGTCACATCAGCGAAAAACCGCTGCCAGACGAGCTGGTCAATGCTACTATTTTGAACAACGGCGACCGCGAGCACTTGTGCAGCAAGGCGGTCGACACCATCACGAGGCTACGCGGGCATGGCTAACTGGATCAAAGGCGCCATCAAGCACCCCGGTGCGCTGCACAAGCAGCTCCATGTACCGCAGGGCGAACCCATTCCTCAGAGCA
Source organism: Propionivibrio sp. (assembly GCA_003249625.1). Next base: position 6,395 of record QKII01000438.1, read on the forward strand.
AACTCCGTCGGGCGGCCCAGTCCGATGGTAAGCTCGGCCAGCGCGCAAGGCTGGCCATGACCCTCAAAGGCTTGCGCCGCTAGGAGATCACATGTTCCTCACTGCTCACCAGCTCAACGAAGCGCTCGATAAAGGCGGCGCTGACTGGCGCGTCAAGCGCTCCGACATCGAAAAGCGCGTCGTCGCCTGCTCCACCAACGTCCTGAATGATACGGCGCCGGAAAATGGCTGTACGGTCACCTGCACGTTGCACCTCGACAACGGCTACTCCGTGACCGGCTCGGCCTACTGCCCGGACACGAAGCAGTTCAACGCGGACGTGATGGGAACCATCGCGCGCGACAACGCCTACTTCCAGCTCCAGCCGCTGTTCGACTTCCTTGCGGCGGAGAAGAAGCACTGGTTCAACCTCCAAGTACGTCAGCTGGCACAGCTGGGAGAGAATGACGATGGACTCTGATGACAAGCGTGACCTCGAAGCCGCCGGCAAGCTGGTGGCTCTGTGCTTCCACGCGAGCACGGTAACTCACTTCCAGCACCTGTCGGTGAACTCCTACGCCCGTCACAAGGCGCTGAACGAGTTCTACGATGACGTGCTGGACCGCGGCGATGCGATCGCCGAGACGGTGGCGTCGAACGACACCATTCCGACCTCTGCGTACTTGCAACAGCGCTTCTACTTCATCGCGGACCCGATCGAGTTCTTGGAGGACCTGCACGAGCGCGTCGAAGCGGTGCGCTACGACGTCACCAAGGAAACGCACATCCAAAACATCATCGATGAACTGGTGGCGCTGATCGACCGCACCCTGTACAAGCTGCGCCAGCTGAAGTAATAGTCATGACTTGTTTCTGGACGGATCTGATCGGCGTGTCGCAGGAGTGTGCTTCTGCGATCGTCGGCTCGCCGCTGGTAGTGGAATGGGTGCAGTACCCGGGGTCGTTCCCAACGGCGCAGCTGTGGCCTGTGACCGCGGTGACGTACGCGTTCACAAGCACCGGTTCGCACTACACGTACTCATTCAGCGCGCCGGATGTGGCTCTTCCGGCATCGCTGACGATCAAGCGAGTGCAGTACTTGTACGCACCCGGTTCTGGCTGCTCGATCGCCGAAGCGGCGCCGCCTGCGTGGTTCCCTGCCTCTGTTGCGGCGCTTGGCGGTCTCACGCTACCGGGGTACACCACCTACGAGGCGGACAATCTCAGCCTCGCAACTACGCCAAGCACTGACTCGAGCAGCAACCCGAACTTCACGTGCAACATCGTCAGCGTACTGCTTGCCTCGGGTGCTCCAGACGGAACGTCGGACGGCGTGTTCTTCTTGGAAGCGGTCGGTAGCGACGGCGTGCACTACTACGGGTTCGGCAACATCAACGGCTGCTTCTAAAATTTGGCCACAACATAAAAAATGGCCGCCACATAGTTCGGCGGCCCTCAATTAAGAGGCAAAAAGAAGCCCCGCTAACGCGGGGCTTTTTATTGCTTACTCAGCAGCGAATTGCTTAAGCATTTCGAGTGCTGCGCTGGCATCGCCCAGCATAAGCTGGTCGAGTATTTCCTGCGTACGCGCGTTCAAGGCTTCGGTTTCCTTGGCTCGGGCTTCTTTGTTCTTAGCTTCCTGCTTCTCAGCCGCCAGCATCTCTGGAGTGCAGAACACCTCGTAAACCGAGTCATTGCCTGAGAAGCGCTGAGACTTCGTTGCTTCGAGCCGAGCGACGGCGTCTGGTCGCACCTTGGCCTTCTTGTTGATGACCGCGGCCAACAGCTCGTGCTTCGATACGCCGCTGTATGCGCGCGGATACTTCGCTTCGATCTTCGCCTGCTTCGCGACGCGAATTTCTTGCACGCGCTGAATAGCGTAATTGCGTTCGTCTTTATTCACTGCGGTCTCCTGTGTTGTCTTGCGTTTGCGTATCTTCATCTACGAGAACTGCATTCAGCATGCAGCTCTCGTCCCAGCCACGCGAATGCCAGCCTTCGATACCGAAGCGATCGCGTGCTTTCTTACCGCAAGCTGCGCACATCCATATCTTGCCCGGTGGTGCGATGCGGTGATCTGGTTCGTTGCTCATGTTTTCTCCGGACGCTGGAATGGGATCTTGTTCCACATCAGCACGGCTTCGACGCGGTTGCGTACACCGAGTCGCTTGAAGATGCGATTGACGTGGTTTCGCACGACGTTCTTGGTCACGCCGAGCGCCGTACCGACCTCGACGTTCGTATAGCCAAGCGCTACGAGCGCCATCACAGAGCGCTGCGTAGGAGTCAGCTTCAGCAGCTTCTGCCACGGGCGATCGACGGAGAACAGCTCCTTGAGCATAGCGGCTTCATGCTGGTCGATCAGAGGCTCGCTCGTAGTGACGACGAGGCCCTTGGCGGCGCGCAACGCGCATGGGCACAGTTTCTCGCCGTCCTGCGGGCCTATGCAATTGCACGCGTGCACAGAGTCCGGCGCTGCTGGTGCTTTGTTCGCTGAATACTCGCTCATGCTTTGCCTCCACGGATTCCGCGGTAGCGGCGCGCATCGCTGCACCACGGCTTCCAGCCACCGAGCCGCACGGCCCAGTACACGAGATGGCGCTTCCACCACTGTGCGCCAGCCACGATCATGGCGTCCGACAGGATGCGATCACACTGGCGCCGGCTCAGCATGAACGGAGCGTAGCTTGCTCCACCGAGCGTGAAGTACAGCCAGTCGTGGATCACCGCTGGCTCGACGATGTTCTTGTCGTCGCGAGGGATGAGCATCCACACGAAGCGCGGAACGCTGGCCAGATCCGTGCGGAACGGTGGAGCTACCGCGATGGTTTCGCCATAACGGCCGGAGTAGAACGTCGCCGTGTTGGTTACGTCCCACTCGGTCGAGTCGATGATGTGCTGCAACACTGGCAGCACCAAGAACGCATCATTCGCCTTCATACTGGGCCACTGCCTCCATGATTTTTTCCATCAGTTGAACGCCATCACTGGCAACACAGCTGACGCGACCGTCTTCGAGTTCACAGAGGGCCAGTAGCTGGCCGTCGTCTGCGTCTTTCTCGACGTCAAACGTGTACTCATCGCCGTGCTTACCACGGACTGTGATCTTGATCTGGCTCATTCGCGTTCACCCTCTAACGTATCGATTACGTGGAGGACTTCTTGCGCCCGGCGCAGGATGAGTTCCACTGCTTCGCGGTGTTCAGGGCTACCCCAATGGCGAGAACGGTTAGCTCCCGCCAAAGCCAGCTCACCGCTGTTGATGAGTTCGTACACAGCATGCTGTTCGGATTGGTAGCTTTTAACTACTACTTTTCCGTCCGAGTACCGGATAGTAACGAACGGGTCGCTGTAAATTGAGGCGTAAGCAGCGATCATTGCTTCTCTCCGCCGTATGGCATGCCGAGCTCTGGAGGCTTGGCTACCTTGCGCTCACCCTGCATCAAGCCCTGATCTTCAAGACCAGTGCGAATGATTCGAGCAACGGCTTCGTATGTATCGCCTAGCTCGAACTCCAGAGGATCGTCGCGTTCATCACGAAAAATGCCCATGTCAGATTACCGTGTCGAATAGGTGTCGTAGTTGCTTCTTCTGAGCCTGCGCTACGCGCCGACCATCCGAAGGTGAGCACGAAAAGGAAGTTCGGCGCGTGTCGCCTTTTTCATTCGTAACGTCATAGACTAAGTGCGGGGTAATACGCACCAGCTTGAAACTGTACCCGAGACTTGCAATAAGATGCTCGATATCACGCTGTCGCTTATTCATTTTGGGACACTCTTCCAGTGCCCAGCGAGCGGATGGCTTTTGTTCTTACGGGCGCTCACTGGAGTGACAACCCACGTATCGGTACCTGCCTGCTGCCATGCGTCTTCGTTCGCCGTGCGCCAAGGCGATGCAAACCCCGGCACTACGAAGCGGTACACGTCGCCAGCTTTGATGTCGCTGATCGCGACGTTGACTGGTCGTCCTTTCTTACGGATTTGATATTGCTCAGTTGAGGCGGTGCTGCTTTGCTTCTGCGACTGCATTCGTTACCTCGTACTTTTCGATCATGCGCAGCTGCTCGACGTACTGCTCTGGCGCGAACTGTTTCTTCTCATCGGACGAATGCTTCTTAAGCACCTCGCTTTCGATGGTGCTGGCAGCAAGCAGGAACTTGAGGATGTTCTTGGCCAGATCGATGCACGCCGGGTTGCTGTGCTCGGTGATACCGTGACTGACCGCTTGGGTCAGCTCTTCATCGGCGAGGTACTCGCTGATGAGGTGCAGAGTGAGCAGCGTGCAGCGCTCTTCGTCGTCTGCGATGTCGACGTACAGCTGTGGCTCTTCCATAGGTCTCCGAGAGTAAAAAAGCGGTGGCTGCAACCACCGCTTCGGTACTACACCAGATCAGCTAGGCAGGAGACCGGGGATGAAAACGCAGTAACGACCCGGCCCGCGACGCGGGATAACCCAACCTCTGGCTGCCGGTGTTACAAGGCCACTTTGAGAGACCGGCTAGGCCGTGCGTGGGGTCATCTTACCACCACGCCCGGACAGGGCAATACCGATCACGATGCCCAGCTGCAAGATGCGCGCGAACTGGACAAGGAAGATACCGAGAAGACGCACTAGAGCGATCATGAAACTCTCCGCAGGATGTGTGCGGCCAGCTCACCGGCGTAGGCCAGCCGCGGAATGAAGACCTCGGGGGGCACCACTGCCTCCCACTCTGCCGGCGAGGTCAGGATGAAGCCACGCGCACGGTCTGAAGGAACACCCACCACGACCAGACAGTTCTCGCCTTTGGCGTACCGGCGTGCCAGCCACTCTTTCTGCTTGGCCGAGAGCATCCCCTTCTCGTCCGCCCCCACGTTGTAGCCGTTACGGCCTTGCGTCTGGGCGTACTTGAACTCGACCCACAGGTCGCTGTTGAAATCGATGTACCGGTCAGGCGTTCCGTTGGCCGACAGTGCAGCAAACGTCATGGACTGAACATGGACGTCCTTCGGCAGTTTGCTGATGACGGCCTTGGTGAATGAGTGCTCGTTCATTCTTCTTTGTGCTCGATGACTGCCTGTGTCGGAGCATACCGCCGGTCATCTTTTGGCCAGCGGTTCACGAGCGTGCCATCGGGAAGTTTGGCGATGCTCCAGCCGTCGTAGATGCCGCGGATCTCGATCAGGATGGTTCCTTCGGGGAAGTCTTCCACGCCTAGTCGTCCTCGTCGGGGGGAAGCAAATTATTGCATTTGGCGTCGTTATAAAGCTCGTCGTAAGTCATATGGTCGAATCCTTTGAACCCTTTCACGAGCAGATCTTCGACAAGGAAAGTGCCCGCAGCCACGCCATCCATGTAATCTTCGAGAAGCAGCTCGACGAGCTCTTCGCGTGTGAGCAATGCGTTTGCCATAGAAAAAACCCCGCCTTGCGGCGGGGTTCTCCGCTCTTAGTTCGACGCGTTAAGATCGAAGAGCTTCGCGCTCAGCTCGAGGTGCTTCGCACGCAGTTCCTTGAGCGCCGCTGCCGAGCGTGCCAGCTCGTCTGCGACCTGCTGCTCGACTGCCTTGAGCGCAGCCTTGACGTCAGCCTTGGTTGTGATAGCCGGCGGTTCTTCCGGCTGCGTGGCAGGTAGCTTCTTCGCCTCGCGAGCAGCCTTGGCAGCTGCTTTCTGCTCCTCGGTCATCGGCTTGCGGCCGCGGCGTTTCTGCTCGCCATCACCACGCTCGGGGCCTTCGGACTGGTCACCAGATGGCGTCTCAGCCTCGGACTCACCGAGCTCAGCCTGCGGCTCGGCGATGCCGCCACGCGCGGTTTCCTCTACAGCTTCCTGCATATCGAGGGTGTCACCGCCCTTCTGGGCGGCCTCTTCCGGATGCTCTTCAGTTGCGGCTGCCGCCGTGGAATGGCGGAAACGTGAAACACGGCTGTTGTAGGACATGTTGTATTACCTGTCGTGGCTTAAGTTAGCGCTTGGGGGCTGCCTGACGCGCCGGGCCGGGGCGCTGGTTGGCTGGCACGAAATTCGCCGTGTCCGGCATGGTCTCCAGCAGAGCCAACGCCTCGTCACGCAGCATGAAATGCTCAGCGTACTGATCATTCATTTCGATGCTGTTGAACGACATCGAGAAGTAGCGCGTGCCGGGCACGGGCACTGCCTCGATGGTGACGACGGCCTTGATGGGCGGTCCGTTCAGCAGACGCTCGCACTGACGGGCGAACCCGTCGAAATGCTTGATCGAAGTCGGCGGAATGGAGATGACGAACATCTCGGCCTCCTCCAGATCCTGCGCCTGATCCGCGAGAATTACTGCCAGCTCGCGGGTGTTCTTGCATGCCTTGCCGCTACCTGTGGCAGACGAACCCCATTCGTCCATGGGGCAGCCACGGCACGTCTCGTGCTGCGGCTCAGGGGAATCCTCGTGCGGCCGCATATCGGCCAGCACCTTGCCGACCGCCATGCAGTTCGGCGGTAGCGGATTGCCCTTCTGATACGGGTGCGGGTACCACATGTTCTTCGACACGAAGTCGACGACTACCACGCGGATGGCCGTATCCAGCTCTGCACCATCCGGAGTCTGCCAGCGGCCGTTGGCATTGATGGACAGGCGCGGGGCCGAGCCGCCTGCCGACACTTGCTGCTTGATGCTCTCGGCCGAGAGCTTCTCGTCGATCTTTGCGATGTCCGCACGGGACAGCGCGATACCAGTGGACTTTTCTTCGTTGGACATTGTCATTCTCGCTTCTTTTGTAGGGCGATGTAGCTGTAAAGCTGCGTGCCCGGAATGGCCTCACCACCCCTCGACTCGAGGAGTTCGAGATACGGCTTGGCCGATACCCGCCGCTCGAGCAACTGCGGGTTTTCTGAGACCACCTCGTAGAAGGCGTCCCAGTCTGTCACTTGGGGTCGCGTCTTCTCCACCAACGAGACGGTGATGTGCTCGTTGCGGACTCGGTCGATACCCTGCTCTTGCATTGCATTGTACAACTCTTCTTCGGCGTCGCGTAGCGCGGTTTGAAGAGAGCGCAGTTGTTCACTCACTGCGCTCGCTTCATCATCCGCCACGCGGACTGCTTCAAGCAGCTCGCCTAGCGTCTTCGCCATGGTTAGTTCACCGTATTGGTCCCGCGGAACACGATATTCAGGGCTTTCTCGATCTCGGCGTCCTGAAAACCGTGCTTATGCAACATGCGCTCTACAACATCGCGCAGTTGGTCTTCCTTCTGCTGGACATTCTGGATGTCGCTCAGAAGGTACATTGCTGCGTCAGTCGCAGTCTTGATCATTTCAGCTTCCACAGGTTTTTCTCCGCTACTACCACTTTATGAGGACGCTTCGGAAGGCCCACCTTTGCGTCCTTGTACCCCATCTCATATGCGCGTTTGGCAACTTCGTTGAGAAGCTGCCCGACCTGTTCGCGCGTCGTATCTTTAAGTCTTGTCGTAAAAGGTCGCGATTTTGACGTCGGCATTCAGCGGCACTCCGGCGGCCCACGGTTCTGGCGTTGACATGATCTCGTGCACGCTTCCAGCCACTTCTTCGGCGTACTTCGTTGGCACGATGATGCCGACTTCGTCGTGGGTCGACGTCACGATGCGCATGAACGGAAAGCGATCGACCATCTTCAGCATCTGCTGGCCGAGCAACACTCGCGCAAGCGCCTGAATGATGTTCTCGGTGATGATGCCGCCGTACAGCTTGACCAGCCCGCGTCGGCTGACGTAGCACATGTTCCCTTCTTCGTCGACACGGAAGTCTGGATAGAAGATGTATGTGCCATTCGGAAGGTGGATGTACGCGCCGCGCTTCGAGCCCTCGAATACGATGCAGCCATCTTCGACGACACGCTTGCCGACGAAGGCGACACGAGCATTGCTCTCGTTGTCGTACCACTTGTTGACGATCGCCCAGTTGGTCTGGCGCCAGTTCCGCAGGTGGCCTTCGGTCTCGTGCATCTCCTGATACACAGGCGGACCGAATGCACCGACACGGAACATGTAGTTGATCTTGCGCGCTCCGGCCTGATAGCCAGCCGCCAGCTCGAACACCTTACCGACGAAGCGCTCGTCCTTGTCCTTGTCCTTGTCGATCGGGCGGTTGTAGATGCCCCCGGCCGCGTAGCAGTACACGTCCGGGCCTTCCTTGCGATCATAGCGAGCGAAGACTTCTAGCTTGTCGAATTGGCCTGCCTTCCACGCATTCATCCGCGCTTCGATCTGCGAAGCATCCGCGATGATCATGCGGGTGCCCTTTGGCGCCAGCAGAGACTTGCGGATCTCCACACCCGGGCCACGGCGCGGCGGGTTTTGCCAGTTCACACCATCCCCACCTGACCAGCGGCTGGTACGCGCACCGAAGTACGTCAGGTAGACCGGCGTGGGGTAGCCAACACGGTTGAGCAGCTTCTCCGAACGGGTCTGCGTGATGTTCGAAGTCGACATGAGCCGCGCTTCGACAAGATCGCGTACGAGCTCGTTCGGATGCTCCAGCAGAGCTTTGAACTCCAGATCCTGCTGGCTGAATGAGTACGTCTCCAGCTTGGTGCGCGCGGAGATCTTCGTTGGCGGCTCGACACCTGCGCTCTCTAGATGGGTCGCAAACTTCGGCTGCGAACGCATCTCCTTCATCAGCAGCTCGGAGAACGACGCACGTGGCTTGGCGTACGTCTTGCCTTTCGCTTCGTACGCGAGGTACTTCGCTTCCTGCGCCTCGAGCGTGGCGACGATAGACTCCTGCACCGAGGGATGCTGACCAACGCGTTCGAGGATACCGAGCTTACGCTCCAGCTCGTTCTCATATAGCGCGCGCAGACGGTGGCCATCGAGCAGCATGACCGGCTCGCAGTACATGCGCAGCGTGATGTCGATCAGACGCATCTCGTCTTCTGGAACGAGACTGACCAGATCATTGAATACCGCGATGGTCTCTTCTACGTCGCCGAGATTGTACGTGCGAAGGCGGCCAATCTGTTCTGGCGACAACAGAGCAAGGCGAATGCCCTTGACGTCATCAAGCGCCTCCTTCTGCACCTTGCCTCGGTGCCCCAGTTGTTTCGCCAGACTGTCGAGGTTGAGCGGAACGTCAACGCCGAGCAGGCAGCGCGCCATGCAAAGAGTATCCAGCCAGAAGCATGGATATGCACCAAAGTGGTGCGTAGTGATGAGGCCATCGAAATGAGTGTGGTGCCCCAGAAAGGCTGTAGTCCGCCAGTCCACGGTGCGCAGGAATTGCGCGATTTCTTCTTTCCCGACGAGCACGCGCCCTTCCTTTTCGTCCAGATACTGGGCGGCCAAGGAAGTGACTTCGAACTCCGGGTGGCGGATGTAGTCCGTGGTGTCGAGCTTCTTGAGAGTCAGCTCGTCATCGTAGTACGTCTCGTAGTCAGCACAGAGAATGCGTTTGAACGGCAGCACGATGGTCCCCCGACCGAGTAGTGGGGGACCAGTGTAGCACTAGAACGGCGATTGTGGATCAGCGTCGCTCACAGGGAACTGGACGAAATGGGCCGTGGCACCGCTGTAGAACTGCGCGGCTGCGCGAACAGAAGGTGGCGTCGCAGCCGCTTTCTTCGCCGCTTCGACCTTCTTCTTCCACTCCTCCGCGTCGTCAGTGAAGGTGTCGAACGGGCCGACTGTCCGCTGTGTCAGCATGTCGACGGTCGTTGAATACGCCTCGTAGCACAGCACACGCATTCCTGAGTGCCTGTTTCGTCCCAACTGAGGTGCGTACTCGTTGACAGACCGCACGTGCAGCGATCGTGGCATAGGCTTGCCCTTCTGCGTCCTAGCATGCCTTGCAACGAGCTCGTTGAGGTCGTCGCGAGTCGGCGTACCTCCGAATGGTAGCTCGGCGAGCATTGGAACCAGCACCGGTGCCGCACTCACGTCACCCATGATGACGAGAAACTTCGCGCGTGGCTTGATAATCATGCTATGAGCCCCAGCAGTTTGTACGCCGCAGTAACGGCCTCGGCCTGCATGACAGCGTCATTCAGGGCGTTGTGCGCGGCGAGGTTGGAAACGTTCTCGAACGGATCGGAGCCCGTATCGCGCAGCATGGTGCGCAACGTGCGCAGATCCATCACTTCGCGGTAACCCCACAGCGAGTAAGGCGACTCGACGTCGCGGTTCAGCGTTTCGAGCGCCACAGCGTCGAACGTCGAGCCAAGGAAGTAGACGCGCTTGGGCACATCCGGCAGAAGAAACTTGCCGAAATTGATCATGGCCTGCTCGTCAGGCACTTGACCGCCGAAGTCGGCGGTCATGGGATCGCCGATTGCCTGTTCCATCCACCAGTGGACGGTGCGGCGCTCGATGTGGCGATGCTCCTGCTTGTCGCCCTTCAGCACGGTGTAGAACTTGCGGGTCGGCTTGCCGGTGTTGATATCGAACTCAACGGCACCGATGGACAGGAGATGGGCGTTCGGCCGCAACGATAGCGACTCGACGTCCACGGAGAAGTATTTCAGTTCCGACATGCTTTTCTCCAGAAAAAGACCCCACCCTCCGAAGAGGGTGGGGAAGACCAGTAGATGAGATCAACTCATCGTCGGCGCTGCGGCGACATCTAGGGGTTGAGAAGGAGGAAGACCCCGCCGCGCCCAGCCGCGTACTGGGACGCTACTGGGCAACCGCGGATCGACACCACGTTGGCGCCGGAGATGCCGATCTCGACCACGCGGTCACCGCTGCGGGCCGCACTGCGGGCCTCGTGGGCCGACGCGTACGACGGCTTGCGGAACTTCGAGCCGTTGAACAGCGCGTAGCGGATGTAGCTGGCCGAGCTCGCGTTGCCATACGGCATGATGCGACCGTCGCCGTTGACCTTCAGCTCGAACGAGCTCAGGTGCGTACCGCGGGTGGCAGCGCTGCGCGCGGCGGAAACGCTGGAGTGCAGCGAGGCGCCGAGGCAGAACGGAGCGTTTGAGGCGTTGTACAGGTTCACGCCGAAGGTGCGCACGGTGTTGCGAGCAGCGTGCTGCTCGAGTGCGACGCTGATCTCGGACACGGTCTTGCCGGCGTAGCTACGCACGGTGTCGCCGTTGGCCAGAACGAACGCCACTACCTTCTGGGAGTTGCTGGTGCACATGATTACTTCTTCCTTTGTAATGCCCTCGAGGGCGGGAGGTTTTTGCTACGGAGCGACAATCACTTCGCAGCGGTGGAGGCCGACGCGTCGGCCTTGTCAGCCGTATTCTTGGCTGCACTCGGGAGCGTAAGCACGGGCTTGGCATCGACCAGCCAAGCACGCACTTGCGCGATGGTGTACAGGACGTCCGTGAGGATGATCCAGTCACGAGCGATGTCCATCTTCGGACCGCCTTCGCGCTTCTGCGCGGCGTCGGTGGCTTCGTACACGTAACGGCGGTCGTACGACAGCTCGTTCTTGACGCCACGCGGCACGTACGCTTGCATCGACTCGGCCCAGACGAAGACTTCGCCTTCGAT
>QKII01000133.1 GCA_003249625.1 Propionivibrio sp.
AAGCAGACCCCGACCGCGCTGATCCTCACCCGCCAGAACCTGGCGCACCAGGCTCGCGATGAAGCGCAGATCGCCGCCATTCGCAAGGGCGGCTACGTACTCAAGGACTGCGCGGGTACGCCGAAGGCGGTGATCATCGCCACCGGTTCGGAAGTCTCGCTGGCCATCGAAGCGCAGAAGTCGCTCGCCGAGAAGGGCGTGCCGGTGCGCGTCGTCTCGATGCCGTCGCCGTTCCTGTTCGACCAGCAGGATGCCTCATACCGCAGCGACGTGCTGCCGCGCGGCATTCCGCGCGTCGCGGTCGAAGCCGGTGTCACCGGCTACTGGCGCCAGTACGTCGGCCTCGAAGGCGCTGTCGTCGGCATCGACCGCTTCGGCGAATGTGGCCCCGCCGCGCAGGTCTTCGAATACCTCGGCGTCACCGCTGCCAAGGTGGCCGAAGCCGTCGAGGGCGTGATCGCCGCGTAAGGTCTCTGCAACTCCAAAACAAAGACCCGGTATTTATTGCCGGGTCTTTTTTCATCCAACACACGGGATCTCTTCATGATTCTTTGCATCTGCCTCAGTCCCGGCTTGCAACGCACCGTGACGATTGACGCCTTGACCCTCGGTGAAGTTAACCGCCTGCAAAACGTCGTTGTGGACGTCGCAGGCAAGGGGGTCAATGCCTGCCGCGTACTCCAGCGCCTGGGACAAGATGCCGTCTGTCTGGGTCAGGGTGGGGACAACGGCGACGAGATCCTTGCCCTCGCCAGCGTTGAAAGCCTCAACCTCCGACTGGTTCCTGCGCCCGGTATGCTGCGAACCTGCACCTCGGTCATCGAGATGAATACGAACGGCGGACGGAGGGTAACGGAACTCGTCGAGCCAACCGCCCCCGTCGATGCGGCAAGTGTCAGTGCGATGGATACCGCCTTCGCCGAACTGCTGGCCGACACGGAAGCCCTGATCATCGCCGGCTCGATGGCCCCGGGCTTCCCCTACGGCTACCAGACACATCTCGCCAAGCAAGCCCGGGCGCGCGGCATTCCGGTCGCCATCGACCTGCAGCAAGCAGCCCTGCGCGATGCGATGCAGACCGAGCCTGCATTGGTAAAGATCAATCTTGCCGAATTCGCCGCCGCCTTCCTTGATACTGCGTTCGCCGGCGGGGAACACAGCGGCGTACTTGCCGACACAACTATCACACCGGAACTGGCAACAGCCATAGCCGACGTCTCCCGCCGCTATCCGGCAAGCACCTTCGTGCTAACCCGTGGCGCCAACAGCATCATCGCGGCGTCTCGCGGAAACCTGCGAGAGCATCCTATCCAGGCGTTGCCCATTGAGGAAACGCTCAGCACCATCGGTTGCGGCGATACTTTCCTGGCCGCACTGGTTTCCACGCTGCTCGATGGGAACCAGCTTTCTGGCTCGCCAATTCCCGAGGCCACTCTCGCGACGGCTATCGACTTCGCCGCACGCTGTGCCCAATCGAGCGCGCGTACTCTGCGCCCCGGGTTCATGGAAGCCGGATTTCCACCCGTACGAGAGCGTCCGTGCCGGACACACATGACATAAAATCCCAGGCTGTCTCGGGATTCTTTTCAGACCTTCACACTGCGCCCACCATGATCAACATCGCCGATTTCAGCTTTGCCCGCATGCCGGAAATTCATTTCGGCCCGGGAAAACTCTCGCTATTACCAAGACTGATCGCCCAGCGCGGCAAGAACGTCTTGCTTGTCACGGGATCGACATCTTTTCTGCGTTCAGCCAACCACAGGCGCCTCAAGGATGAACTCGCAGCGGCTGGCATCCAGGTCCACCACTGTGCCCTCTCCGGTGAGCCCTCCCCCGAGTTTGTCGACGCGACAGTCGCCAATTTCCGCGATACGCACATCGACTGCGTCGTCGGCATTGGCGGCGGCAGCCCCCTGGACGCCGGCAAGGCCATCTCGGCGATGCTGCCGCAGGAGGGTTCGGTCGCTCCGTTCCTCGAATGCGTCGACACGCAAAAGCACGACGGTCGCAAAATTCCCTACATCGCCGTCCCAACCTCGTCCGGAACCGGCGCAGAGGCAACCAAGAACGCAGTCTTGAGCAGCGTTGGTCAGGACGGCTACAAGAGCTCTCTGCGTCACGACAACTTTGTCCCGGACATCGCCCTCGTCGATCCGGAGCTGACGCTGAGTTGTCCGGCTGATGTCACTGCCGCCTGCGGTCTCGATGCGCTGACCCAACTGCTCGAAGCCTACGTATCGAGCAAGGCATCTTCGATGACCGACGCACTGGCCTTAAGCGGACTGGAGCACGTGGCCGCGGGATTCCTGCCGGCGTATGAAAACGGCGCGAACGATCTCATCGCGCGCAGCCACATGGCCTACGCCGCCCTGCTCTCGGGCATCGTACTGGCCAACGCCGGACTCGGCGTGGTGCACGGTTTCGCCGGACCGATCGGCGGCATCTTCCCGATCCCCCACGGGGTCGTCTGCGGTACGCTGATCGGCGCCGCCACGCAGGCCAACATCGAGGCGCTGCGCCGCAACCCCGCGGCAAACCGGATCGCGCTGGAAAAACACGCCCGGGCCGGCGCCATCCTCTCGGGTAAAGCGGCGGCGACGACCGAGGCCGGCTGCGACCTCCTGCTGCAGACGCTCGACCGCTGGATCGCCGCCACCGGCATCGCCAAACTATCGGCCTTCGGCGTCAGTCGCGACGATCTTCCGCGCATCCTCGACAAATCGAACAACAAGAACAGTCCAATCACGCTCGACCGTATGCAGATGCAGGCGATCCTCGAAGCCCGGCTGTAAGGACGGGGATCACGATGGAGTGGTGGCTGGCCTACATTGGCCTGGGTGTTTTTTCTGGCTTTTCAGCGGGGTTGCTGGGCATTGGCGGCGGACTGATCATGGTCCCGACCCTGACCATGATCTTCGCCTCACACAGCGCCTTCCCTGCAGCCGAGGCGCTCCATATGGCGCTCGGCACCTCGATGGCAGCCATCCTTTTCACCTCGATTTCGAGCCTGCGCGCCCATCACCGGCACCAGGCCGTCCTCTGGCCGGTTGTCTTGCAGATTGCGCCAGGCATACTGGCCGGCACGCTGCTCGGCACGCAACTCGCTTCACGCGTTCCCTCGCGACCGCTGGCGATTCTTTTCACTGTCTTCGTCTGCTTCGTTGCATTACAGATGATCCTCAACCTCAAGCCCAAGGCGGCGAGGGAATTACCGGGACGTTTCGGAGTTTTCTGTACCGGCATCGCTATCGGCTCGATTTCCTCGCTGGTGGCAATCGGCGGCGGCGCGATGACCGTGCCTTTCCTGAGCTGGTGCAACGTCAAGGTCCAAAAAGCGATCGGCACCTCGGCCGCCGTCGGTTTTCCGATTGCCGTCGGCGGCTCGCTGGGTTACGTCTACCACGGCTGGGGGCAGCCGCACCTGCCGTCCGGCAGCTTCGGTTACATCTACCTGCCGGCGCTGTTCTGGATGATTCCGTTCAGCATGCTCGCCGCACCACTCGGCGCCCGGACAGCGCACCGGCTGCCGGTCGCCACCTTGAAGCGAATCTTTGCCGGATTGCTGATCATTCTGGCCGGACGGATGTTGTGGAAACTTTTCGCGTGAACGTACGGTCAACAGCGCATATCGTTTCCATAAGTTCGGTATTTCCACGACGACAGAACAGCAGCCTTCTCGCCCATCTTTACCTACTTCGGATTTCCGCATTTGCAGGCTGGAGGCGGGTTTTCGCCTTGCCACCCCCTCCCCGGAAGAGTAGCATTGCGGGCTCACGGCGAGGTTTCAACCGCAGTTTCGGTGCCTGCTGCATCCATCTGACGACCGCATTTCCGGTTGAAAAAACGCCCAAAGTTTTTACTTCCTGAAAGGTAAAGTCATGTCCACCGAGAACAAGCCAGTCTTCGCGGATTCGTCGAATCTGGATGCATGGAAAAAAGCCGCATCGAAAACCGCTCCCGGCGGTGACGTCGAAAACATCAAGTGGGTCACTTCTGAAGGCATCACGGTAAAGCCGCTGTACACCAAGGCCGACACCGCCGACCTGCCCTACACTGATACCCTTCCGGGCCTCGCACCGTACATCCGCGGCCCGCAAGCCACCATGTACGCCGGCCGTCCCTGGACGATCCGCCAGTACGCCGGCTTCTCCACTGCAGCCGAATCCAACGCGTTCTACCGCAAGGCGCTGGCCGCGGGCGGCCAGGGCGTTTCCGTCGCGTTTGACCTCGCAACGCACCGCGGTTACGACTCTGACAATCCTCGCGTCGTCGGCGACGTCGGCAAGGCCGGTGTGGCAATCGACTCCGTCGAGGACATGAAGGTCCTGTTCGACGGCATCCCCCTCGACAAGGTCTCCGTCTCGATGACCATGAACGGTGCCGTTCTCCCGGTCCTCGCCGGCTACATCGTCGCCGCCGAAGAGCAGGGCGTTTCGCAGGACAAGCTGTCCGGCACGATCCAGAACGACATCCTCAAGGAGTTCATGGTTCGTAACACCTACATCTACCCGCCGAAGCCCTCGATGAAGATCATCTCGGACATCTTCGGGTACACCGCCCAGAACATGCCGAAGTTCAACTCGATCTCGATCTCCGGCTACCACATCTCCGAAGC
>QKII01000217.1 GCA_003249625.1 Propionivibrio sp.
TTCCAGTTCGGGCCGAAAAGAATCACGAGTTTGCGTACGTAGAACAGGCCGATGGCGGCCAGGAACAGGATGAAGGTGGCGAAGACGTAGGCGAAGGGAATCCCCAGCACCGGCGTGTCTTCACGCATCATGAAACTCACATAGCTGTACGAGGCGGGAATCGCCCACAGGAACAGCCCGCCGATGATCAGCGAATAGGCGATACAGAAACTGCGCTTGCCTTGCGGACCGAGATGCTCGTAGATGATGTCCAGCATGACATGGTCCTTCTCCTTGAGCATGAACGCGCCCGCCCAGAACATGCTGAAAACGTAAAGAATCACGATCAGCTCATCACTCCAGGCCAGCGGCTTGTTGAACACGAAGCGCAGGGTCACCTGGAAGATGAACGTCACGAACAAGACGCCATAACTCAACGTGCCGATGATGCCGGCCACATTTTTCAACTGCTTAAGCATGATGCCCTCACTGAAAGCCGAGGCGCTTCGGCGGGGCATCGACGCCCGCGCCGGAGCTTTTCAGGCACCCGCAAGGGCACCTGCCAGGGGGATTACTTCACTGCGTTGATCTTTTCCAGCAATCCCTTCGGCCAGATGTTGGCGTACTCGGACTTCAGGTATTTGTCCTGAACCACCTTGCGGAACTCGTCGACGTTGGGTTTGACGATCTTCATGCCCTTGGCCTTGAACTCATCGACGATGGACGCCTCGTCCTTGATGCGGTTCTCGTTGTTGTACTTGGCGGCATCCTGCGCAGCGGCCTTGATCTTCTGCTGCTGCTCCGGCTTCAGAGCGTTGAACGCCTTGGTGGCGTACGACAGGAAGATCGCATCGACCAGGTGGCTGGTCATGACCACGGTCTTGCTCACTTCGAAGAACTTCGCGGCTCGGGCGCTGGGCAGCGGGTTGTCCTGGCCATCGATGGTCCCGGTCTTCAGTGCCAGATAGACTTCGCCGAATGCCAGCGGCGTCGCCGTCGCGCCGAGCGCATTACCGAGGAACAACCATTCCTTGCTTCCCGGCATGCGCAGTTTCACGCCCTTCAGGTCGGCCGGGGTCATGACGTCCTTGTCCTCACGCAGCATGACCTGGCGGGTGCCAAGGTAGGCGGTCGCCAGCGGCGTCACGTCCATTTTCTTCACTACCGGCTTGAACACTTCCTCGCCGATCGGGCCGTTGAACACCTTCTGCTGGTGATCCGGGTCGCGGATGATGTAACCGGCGGTAAAGATCGAGAACTCCGGTACCAGCTTGGAGATGTCCTGCGCCGAAATCGCCGACATTTCCAGGTTGCCGCGTGCCATCGCCGCCGGCTCGGTACCCTGCTTGAACAGCGAGGCGTTCAGGTGAATCTGGACATCGAATTCGCCCGGAGCGGATTTCTCCAGCGAGTCCTTGAACACCGTCCACATCTTGGCGTGCCAGTCGTCTGGAACGGCAGGCGTCGAGATGCGAATTACTGTCTTGTCTTGCGCCATGGCCTGCGGTGCAGCGAAACCGAAGCCGAGAGCGGTCACGGCAACCAATGCGCGGATTGCGTTCCGGTTAACGAAACTATGCTTCATGTGAGTCTCCTTCCTGTAATTAACTACCTCTGGCAGACTGCGCCCCGTCGCCCGGACCTGCAAGGAACCGCGACACCCTCCGCCCCTCTCCAACCGCGCCACTTCACGCGCCACGGCTCAACTACGACAAAAAATCACTGCTACTGCTCTTCTTTTTATATTCCGATTTTCGGGCACTGCAACTGCTAAATTCAACTGGCATCCGGGGGCTGCCATCAGCTCTCCAGGAAGCGCATCAACTCTTCACGAGTCGGCATTCCGCTCTGGGCCCCGGCACGTGTTACCGACAGCGCACCTGCGGCGCATGCCATCCGCGCCACTTCAGCAAGATCGTTACCCCAGAACGCCGCCAATGCTCCGTTGAAAGTGTCACCGGCACCCGTGGTATCGACAGCGTCGACCCTAAACGAGGGCTGATGGTGCAACGTTCCGTCGTTGCCGGCGAACCAGGCACCGTCTGAACCACGGGTCATCAGGACACGGCCAGGATGCGCCGCCAGCTGTTCCCGCCAGACATCGTTGGTCCCCGAAGAAATGATCGCCAGTTCGTGCTCATTGGGCGTCAGTAGCGTGAGGCGTTCGCGCAGCGAGGCAGGCAACGGTATGGCCGGCGCGGGATTCAGGATCAGAGGTTTGCCATGCCGCTCGGCAAGAACGGCAACCGCCTCGACGGTCTCCAAAGGGATCTCGAGCTGAGTGACGACGACATCCGCCTCTTTGAACGCTTCTTCCGCAGCCGCCACGTCGGCAGGTGAAAGCGCGTGATTTGCGCCCGGAACCACGACGATCGAATTCTCGGCCTGACTGACTGTGATCGCCGCCACGCCGGTCGAGGAGGCCTCATCGACGCGCACGTGACGCACGTCGATCCCTTCGCTCTCCATCTGAGCCATCAACTCACGGCCAAAGGCATCCGCACCGACACACCCTACCATCACCACCTGCGCACCAAGGCGCCGCGCAGCCACGGCCTGGTTCGCCCCCTTGCCACCGGGGAAGGTACGAAAGCGTTGCCCGAGCAGCGTCTCTCCCGGCGCGGGAAACTTTTCCGTCTCCACCACGAGGTCCATGTTGATGCTGCCCACCACCAAAACCCTGTTCATTCGCACGCCCTGACCATAATTAGCTGTGTAGTTACTAAAACGTAATCAGCAGCGCCGTAATTTATCTCAGCAGACGGCAAAATGTCTACTGATTCGATTTGATGTCAACGTGGCGAACCCGCCAGCTATGTCGAATTAGCAGGAGAAGAAACGGCAGAGATGGCGAGATTGCGGCAGACCAGTTCTGCCGGCACTTCGGAAAGGATGGCGCCCAGGTCTTCGCCGGACAACGCACCGATCAGATAATCGACAATGCGTTGCGACAATTTGTTTTCGTCCTGACGAATAGACAAAACCGGGTTGGGCAAGAGGTCGAGCATCGCGTGGTCGTCGAAGGTGCCAATCAGAATCTCCGGTGGAATCCGCCCGCTATTCGCCCGAATCTGCTGTAACGCGCCCTCAAGCACCAGCAGCGAGGAACACATGAAGGCCCGTGGCATCGGCCTGCCGCCGTCGGTCAACGAGAGCATCAGCCGCCGACCGGCATCGACACTGTCCTCCGTTTCGAGCAACACTCTACCCTCGCCCGCGACGCCCTGCTCGACACAGGCAGCATTGAAGCCGCGAATGCGGTCCCGGATACTTGGCGACTCGGCATGGCCGCAGAGGAAAGGGAACGGCTTTCCACCCGTTTCCTGCAGCATGCGCCGGGTCATTTCCAGCGCCCCCTGGCTGTTGTTGCTGACCACCGTCGGAAACCTCCCGGAACCGTAGTCGCGGTCGAACATGACCACCGGCGTGCGTTTGCGGCTCTTCAACAGTTGAGGTGCAATCTGCGGCTGGCACGGCGCGATGACGAGGCCATCGACGCCCCGGGCAAGCAGCTTGGCTACCGCCCGGTTTTCCAGCACAGGGTCTTCATGCGAGGCCACAGTCAGCAGCAGCAGGTCGCGCTTGCGGCACAACCCCTCCAGCGCGGCCATCAGACGGGCGAAAAAGGCGTTGGAAAGATCGGGGACCACGAAGCCGACGGTGTCGCTGCGATTGAGCTTCAGGCTGCGCGCCGCGTGGTTGATCGAATAGCCGTGCAGGGCGACGTAATCCTCGATCTTCTTCCGGGTCGCGGCGCTGATGCGGTAACGCTCCGACTGGCCGTTGATCACCAGACGCACGGTGGTGACCGAAAAACCGGTCTCTCTGGAAATCTCTTCGACTGTCTTCGCCATCTCTATCCGGCCGCGTCAGCGCCTCAATCCATCGCAGGCTGTCGGCGCAAGGCCTCCAGCAACTTGCCGTGAATGCCACCGAAGCCGCCGTTGCTCATCACCAGGATGTGATCGCCGGCACGCGCTTCTCCAACGATGCCGGCCACCAGCGCGTCGAGCTCGTCGGCCACGTTCGCTTTCTCGCCCATCGGCGCCAGCGCCTCGGCCACATCCCAACCGAGGTTCGCGGCATAACAGAAGACCCGGTCGGCCTCGATCAGGCTGGCCGGCAACTGGGCCTTCATCACCCCGAGCTTCATCGTGTTCGAGCGCGGTTCGAGCACTGCCAGGATGCGCCCCGTCCCCTGCTTTTTCCTCAAACCCGCGAGCGTCGTCGCGATGGCCGTCGGGTGATGCGCGAAGTCGTCGTAGACACTTATCCCACGCTCAGTTCCGCGCAGCTCCATCCGCCGCTTGACGTTCTCGAAGCGCGCCAACGCGGCCATCCCCTGTTCCAGCTGCACCCCGACATGGCGTGCCGCCAGCAGCGCGGCAACGGCGTTGGCGCGGTTGTGCTCTCCGGAAAGCGACCACTGTGAGGACGCAACCGACTCGTTGCCATGCATGAGATGCAAGGTGCCGGTCGCATCGTCGCCAGCCATGCGCCAGCCGTCCGCCACGTTGAAGCGCTCGACCGATGTCCAGCATCCGCGTGCCAGCACTCGTTCGAGGCTCGCCTCAGCG
>QKII01000062.1 GCA_003249625.1 Propionivibrio sp.
GAATCAGCAGGCGGACCGCTACGAGGCGCTGGGGAAGAAATCGCGGCAACTCGTCGAGGCCAATCCGGGGATGGCCGAAGCACTGGTCTGGGAAGGCATCGTTCTCTCCAGCGAGGCCGGTGCTCGCGGTGGTTTAGGGGCGCTGTCGCTGGCCAAGGATGCGAAACAGCGCTTCGAGGATGCGCTGAAGATCAACGACAAAGTACTGCAGGGCTCGGCCTATACCAGCTTGGCAACGCTATATGCCAAGGTGCCGGGCTGGCCGATCGGTTTCGGCGACAAGGAGAAAGCAGAGAACTATTTCAAGAAATCGCTGGCAATCAATCCGGACGGGATTGACCCGAACTTCTTTTATGCGGAGTATCTGGTCGAGCGCGACCGCAACGCGGAAGCGCGCCAATATCTTGAAAAAGCGCTGAAGGCGGCGCCGCGTCCGGGGCGCGAACTGGCCGATGCCGGTCGCCGGGAAGAGATCCGGACGCTGCTCGAACGATTGAAGAAAGAGACAAACTGAGTGCGATTGCTGCTTGTTGAGGACGATGCCCTGCTGGGCGATGGCATCCATGCCGGCTTGAAACTGGCCGACCATGCGGTGGATTGGGTGCGTGATGGCGAGGCGGCGCATTTGGCGTTGCTGGATCACGAATACGACGCCTGTGTTCTCGACCTCGGCTTGCCCAAGCGCGATGGACTGTCTGTCCTCAAGGCGCTGCGCGAGCGCGGCAGCCGCCTGCCGGTGCTTGTGTTGACGGCGCGTGACGCCAGCACCGACAAGGTGGCAGGACTCGACGCCGGTGCCGACGATTACCTGACCAAGCCGTTCGATCTGCCTGAATTGCTGGCCCGTTTGCGCGCACTGGTCCGGCGTGCGGCGGGTGAAGCGCGCCCCACCCTTGAGCACGCCGGTGTCGTTCTCGATCCGGGTGCTCGGCAAGTGACCTTCAAGGGTCAGCCCGTGGTTCTTTCGGCGCGCGAGTTCGCCCTCCTCGAAGACTTCCTGCGCCACAAGAACCACATCCGTACCCGAGCCCAGCTGGAGGAAGGTCTCTACGCCTGGGGCGAGGAAACAGGCAGCAATACGGTTGAGGTGTACGTCCATCACCTGCGCAAGAAATTCGGCAGCGACTTCATCCGTACCGTGCGCGGCCTCGGCTACCAGTTGGGAGAGGGCGTTTGAACGGAGCTCTTAACAGCAGTCGCGTGCCGTCGCTGCGCTGGCGGCTGATGCTGCTGGTCTCAATTACCTCTCTGGCCATTCTGGTTCTGGCCTCGTCGATGAGTTACCGGCGTGCGCGTCACGAAGTGCAGGAACTGATGGATGACCAGTTGTCCAAGACGGTACAACTGGTGCTGGCGCAGGCGAAGGACGGTGACGACCATCTTGCCGACCTGCCGGCGCGGATTGCCGGCATTCGCGGGTTGAAGTCGCGGCGCAACCAACTGACCCTCGAATACCAGATCGGTAGTCCGGATGGCACCGTGCTGGTCCGCTCGCCGCATGCACCCAAAGCGGCGATCAGCGGGCCACTTGGCTATGCCAATTATCAGAGCGGTGACGAGAGCTGGCGGACCCTTACGCTAGAGTCCGGCGATCAAACAATTCGTGTGCAGATCGCGGAGTCGATTTCCAAGCGTGACAAGGAGGCGCTGGAAATCGCATTCAAAACGTCGCGACCTCTGTGGGTAACATTGCCCCTGCTCTTGGTTGCGATCTATTTCTCGGTACGCCGGGGGCTTAAACCGCTGGACATGCTTGCTCAGGAAGTTGCCTCCCGCTCTTCCGACAACCTCTCGCCGTTGGCCGCACGCGCTGTTCCGCTCGAAGCACAGCCTCTGGTCGTGGCGATCAACCGCGTGTTCTACCGGCTCGATGGCACGCTCGAAAACGAGCGTCGCTTTACCGCCGACGCTGCGCACGAACTGCGCACGCCGCTAGCCGCTGCGCGCATTCAGGCGCAGGTCGCGCAGATCGCGGAAAAGCCTGAGCAACGAGCGCATGCGCTGGCGCAGACCGTCGCCGGCCTCGACCGCGCGACGCGCCTCGTCGAACAAATGTTGCGCCTCGCCCGTCTCGATCCGCTGGGGCGGTTGCCGCAGTCCCAACCGGTGAGCCTCGTTGAACTGGCGCAGCGCGTCGCCGCCGGGGTGCAGGACGCGATGCCGGGTAGTCGAGTTCAGCTCTTGCTGGCGGACGATGTGCGGCCGGTACAGGGCGACCCCGATCTGTTGGAAGTGGCGCTGCGTAACCTGATCGATAACGCGATTCGCTATTCGCCTGCCGGTAGGGAGGTCGCTGTGGCCGTGAGAAACGATGGGGAGGGTCGAATTTTGTGCGTGCAGGACAACGGTCCAGGCGTCGCCGTCGACGAATTACCGCGGTTGCTGGAACGTTTTTATCGAGGCAGTTCCACCACCGCTGAAGGTAGTGGCCTCGGTCTGACTATCGTCGGGCGCATCGCCGAGCTTCACGGTGCGCGTCTCGAACTTGCCAACCGCGACGGTGGAGGCTTCGAAGTAAGGCTGTGCTGGCCGGATTGATATGACGGCGTCGCACTTGTCGGAGATCTCTGGGCGACCGATGGTTGCGAGTTCTCCATCGAATGAAGGAGCGTCAGTTCTGCCCGCCTCGATGTGCTCTAGTCTGCATGGATGCAGTCGATATCACAGGCTTCGCCGTATGCTTTGCCGCGACACTCCGCGCAAAAGAAGAACAAGACGTTGTTGTCGGGAAATACAATTTTGCCGCGACGTGCTCTGTCAATCTGCCAAAAGCCTTCAGATCCATCCTGGAGTTTCACCAAACCTCGGGCGTAGCATCGGGACATCAGCAGGTCGTGGTTGTACTCGGTGTGAGTCGCCTTGCGAGCAACCTTGAAGAATTCCCGAACGTCGTTTTCCTCAAGAATGAAATCAGAACACGATTCGGGTGGTTCGTCTGAGCTGACGTTATCTGTCCAAACAGCGTTTTCTTGGATAAGGACGGTTTTTGCAACCAGTCGCGTGTCAGCGATTCTCGCGCCTCTGATCGCGCAAGCACTAAAAATCAAGCTGCTCAGTATCAACGGGACAAAACGGAGAAGTTTTACCATGATGCTGATTGCGCTTCTGTCTTGTTCTTGTAGGAGACCACCGGGTGCCTGTATATCTCGGCCAACGGGACGTTCAGTGTTTCTCGTATCTCGCTTACAAGCCACTTGAGTGACTCGGTTTGTTCCTCGGTTAGTGATTCGAAAACGTTTTCGCCGGATTGGTCATCGGTCGGCGGATAAGATCGTCCAACGATTTCAATTCCAATGGAATCCTCATTGGATGGGTAGCGGTCGGGCACACTCTTCAATTTCTCCCGCTTGTGCGTACCTTGTGGGTCCCATTTTTGAGCGAGCTTCAGTTCTGCGGGGGCGCACGTCATTTCGGCGAGGCATCTGGAGCGCAGTTTTCCTACGTGCCAAGTGCTTTTGTAAACCGAAGCTGTCTGATAGATCGTGCCGTCCTTGTCGATCAGGAAATGCGCCCCGTTGGACTTTGAGTTGCCATAACTGCTTAACGATGATTGTGCCGTCGAACTGGCTGTTTGATGCACGATGATGCCTTGCACCACAGGCATCTCCCCGTGTTCAATATGAGGACTGATCGCATTACGAATTCTGGAGCTTGAAACAACCCCCGCTTTGTCGATTTCGAGCATACGGTCGAATCCAGTGATCAGGCGATGACTTTGTTCTGTGTTAAATCCCAGCCGCCGCTGACATTCCCGCCGGCTGTACCGTCTTCGCGCTTCTGCTGGGTGTAGGTCATCTTGTATTTCCCCGCGCTGAAGCTGACGCTTTCATGGGGAAACTCGCCGCCGCCGTCCTGTACATAGCTGGAAACGATGATCTGTTCCATGCGGATTTCCAGGTACTTCTGCTTGTCGCCACCAGCCCGGCATACCTCAATGACGATTTCCTTGATGTGCTTGCCAGTGCAGCAAGCCTCGAAAATCTTCGGGGACGCCTTGTCGACCAACTTGGAAATGGCAAATGCGCTGAAGTTGACCCGCTCTGCAGAAGCTCCTCCGACGCTGCTTGCCGTCGACGACGCAGGTTGGCTCAAGCCTTGGCGGTAAGACAAGATCTCAATCCAGTCCTTGTGTTTGTCGTCGGTCGATTCGCCGGAGATGCCGTCAATCTTGAGAAATGAGTCAAAGGCCATGCCGCAGATTCTCCATTAGTACAAATGGGTATTATTTTGAGTTTCGAATAATACCATTGTCCTTGATGGGGGAGGTGCATGGAGTTTGGCAAGATCTGACGGTTTGCCGAACTGATTCTTGCCCGCGAACAAGCAGAGAGGCGCTATTTCATTCTGTCGCGCGTCGCCAGCGCCGGGAACAGCCTGATCCAGCCGGCGGCCACCAGCAGCGTGCCGATGCCGCCGAGGACTACCGAGCCGACCGGCCCGAACAGCGCGGCGGTGGCGCCGGATTCGAATTCGCCGAGTTGGTTCGAAGCGCCGATGAAGATGGTGTTGACTGCGGCGACGCGACCGCGCATCTCG
>QKII01000286.1 GCA_003249625.1 Propionivibrio sp.
ATTATTCATGGCGACCGGTTTCTGCGGCAGCAAGGATCTGATGATCCTCGGTCTTTCGCTCGCCAACTGGTCGTTTCTCATTCTCGCCAGCTTCTTTGCGGCGAACGCCTGGCTGATCTTCGGCGGAAAGATCAATCGGAGGGGAGGGGTGCTGAAAGACGCCGGAGGAAGAAACACTTAGTGCAAAAGACTCTGATTGCCACGGCATCGGGTAAAAGGTTGCCTTCAGATAAATCTGGCATATGCTTAAAATAACTCTTGCAAAATCCATGGGCTCAGCTATACATTAGACATTTCTAATTTACTGGAGTAGAGAAAATGTCAGAGACTCAACAAGTTGTTTGTCCTCACTGCCATACCACCAATCGCGTTGCCGTCGACCGCATCGGCGACGAGCCGGTCTGCGGCGGCTGCGGAGAGCCACTTCTGGATGGCGAACCGCTGGAACTGACCAGCGAAACCTTCGACCGGCACATCGGCAACTCCGACTTGCCGGTGCTCGTTGATTTCTGGGCGCCTTGGTGCGGCCCGTGCCGGATGATGACGCCGATCATCCATTCGGCGGCAAAGGAGCTGAAAACCACGATGCGCGTCGCCAAGCTCAATACCGAAGCGGAAGGACAGATTGCCGCACGCTTCGGCATCCGCAGCATCCCGACGCTGATGGTCTTCCAGCGTGGAAAGGTTGTCCTGCAAAGAACTGGCGGAACCGATCTCGCCAGCCTGCTCAAGTGGGCCAAATCTGCCCTCGACTGACAAACCGGACCCTGTCTCCTTGAGGAAAGGGCCCTGCTCGCTCAGACGGAAACCGAGAAGATGACCTTACACGCTGGCGATTTCATTACGGAGGAAGCAATCCTCAGCTGAGCCCCGGGGAACAGAATCCCGAGGACTTTCCGACATGCCAGAGAAAGAAAAACAATGAGTAACGACATCCAGACAACCGAAGAACAACGCCTGGCGCACCTGCCGGTCTCTTTTTTTCAATCTTGATGGGGCTTTGCGGATTCGCCATCGCATGGCAGAAAGCACACATGGCATTCGCCGCGCCCGAACTCGCCCGGGAACTCCTTGCAGCTATCGCGACGGCGGCTTTCGTCGGCGCGATCAAGAGGAAGGCCATCTGTCTGCCGGAATGAACAGGACAATCTGGAACGGCAGACGCAGCCCGGACACCCTGAATTTACAAATGTTTGAACAAACCACCTCCAACCGCTCTGAGGAAGAACTAATATGACATTAACAAAACTGCTGGTCGTCGGCGGCGTCGCCGCCGGCGCGTCCTTTGCCGCTCGGGCGCGTCGTCTTTGCGAAGGCGCGGAAATCATGATCGTCGAGCGCGGCCCGGACGTTTCCTTCGCCAACTGCGGTCTACCCTACTTCGTCGGCGGCGAGATCGCTGCACGTGACGCCTTGGCCGTGCAGACACCAGCCACGCTGCAATCCTTCCTCAACCTCGACGTGCGTACACGCTGCGAAGCCGTGCAGATCGACCGGGCAAACAAGCGCGTGGAACTCCGCCATATCGACAGCGGCGCCAGCGAATGGCAATCCTACGACAAGTTGATGCTCGCCCCCGGCGCGTCACCTGTGCGGCCACCGATTCCCGGTATCGACGATGCCCGGATCTTTACCCTGCGTAACCTGCAGGACATGGACCGAATCGCCGCCGCCACCGAAACCGGGATGCGCGCAGTGGTCATCGGTGCCGGCTTCATCGGTCTCGAAATGGCCGAGCAGCTTCGTCACAAGGGCCTGTCCGTCCAGCTGGTCGAATTGCAGACACAGGTCCTCCCGCCACTGGATGCGCCAATGGCCGCACTTCTGGAAAGCGAACTGCGCCACAACGAAGTTGGCGTCACCCTCGGTGACGGCATTGCCCGCTTCGAACCGACGGCCGATTTTCTGCGCTGCCACCTCAATTCGGGCAAGGTGCTCGACGCCGACCTGGTGATCCTGTCGATCGGCGTCAGGCCGGATACGGAGATTGCCGCGGCCGCCGGCCTGGAACTCGGCCCGCGCGGACACATCGTCGTCGACAGTTTCCTGTGCACCTCCGACCCGGACATCTACGCTGCCGGCGACGCAGTGGAAACCGCCGACCGCGTCTTCGACAGCAAGACAGCCGTGCCGATGGGCGGCCCGGCCAACCGCCAAGGCCGCGTCGCGGCCGACCACATCTTCCTCGGCGATAAGGCCCGGCCGTACCCCGGCTCGCTCGGCACAGGCATCGTCCGTGCCTTCGACGTCGCAGCCGGCATCACTGGCTGGAGCGAAAAGCGCCTGCAGGCTGCCGGACGCGCCTACGACACGGTGACGATCAACGATCACCAACATGCCACTTACTATCCCGGCGCCAAGCCACTGACGCTGAAAGTGCTGTGGGAACCGGAGAGCGGTCGTCTGCTCGGCGCCCAGGCCTGCGGCTACGAGGGCATCGACAAACGACTCGACGTGATGGCCACGGCGATTCTCGGCGGGATGTCGATCGAGGATCTGTGCCATCTGGAGTTTGCCTACGCCCCGCCGTTCGGCTCGGCCAAGGACGCCATCAACCTCGCCGGCTTCGCCGCATGCAACCGCCGAGACGGGCTGGTCAAACACACCACCGAGCTACCAAGCGACCCGCAGGTCCAGATCGTCGACGTCCGCCCGAAGCCACTGGCCGATGCCTATCCGGCGCCCGTCCCGGTCATCAACATCCCATTCCCGACCCTGCGCGCCAGCCTTGGGAAACTCGACCCATCGCGCCCGGTAGTCACGCTCTGCGCATTCGGCAAGATGAGCTACTTCGCCGCACGCATCCTCACGCAGAGCGGTTTTGACGTCACCAGCTTCAGCGGCGGCATCAAGGCCAATATCGACCCACGCACGCCGGCGAAGATGCCGACTTCGTAACCTCCTCGCTCCGGCGACTGCCTGACAGCAGGCAGTCCACAAGCGATTACAATGAGCGGGCCGCGCTCCGAAGCGCCGCCCGCTCATTGCTTGTCAGGACCGCGATGCCCCCCTCTGTCAATAATTCCCCCACGAACCGATTCCTTCCGTGGATCGTCGCCACGGCGCTGTTCATGCAAACGCTGGACAGTTCCATCCTAAACACGGCGCTACCCGCCATGGCCCGCGCCTTGAACGAGAGTCCATTGCACATGCAGTCGGCGGTCATCAGTTATCTGCTGACTGTGGCTATCCTGATTCCCGCCTCCGGCTGGCTCGCCGACCGATTCGGGTCGCGGCGCGTGTTCGTCACCTCCATCGCGCTTTTCTCCCTCGGATCACTGCTTTGCGCGCTCTCGCAAACACTCAGCTGGCTAGTTGCCGGGCGGGTGACGCAGGGTATCGGCGGCGCACTGATGATGCCGGTCGGTAGGCTGGTCATCCTGCGCAGCTACCCGCGCGGCGATCTCGTCCGCGTACTCAGCTTCGTGACCATTCCGGGCCTGCTCGGGCCACTGATGGGACCGACACTGGGCGGCTGGCTGGTGGACTATGCGAGCTGGCACTGGATTTTCCTGATCAATCTCCCCGTCGGCCTTCTAGGTTGTCTCGCCGCCTCTCACTTCATGCCTACCTGGCAACAAACGGCGCGGCAACCTTTCGACTGGCCCGGATTCATCCTCATCACCGTCGCCATGATCCTCATCTCCATGGCCTTCGAAGGACTCGGCGAGCTGAACCTGCCTCATGCCCGCGTTCTCCTCATGCTCGCCGGAGGGCTGGCCACGCTAGCGGCCTACGGGCTTCATTCGACGCGCTCGGAGCATCCACTTTTTTCGCCGCGATTGTTCCAGGTTCATTCCTTTGCCGTGGGGATCGTCGGCAACCTGTTTGCCCGCCTCGGCATCGGCGCCATGCCCTTTCTCACCCCTTTGTTGCTGCAGCTAGGCTTGGGTTTCTCCCCGACCCAGGCGGGCACCTCGATGATTCCCATGGCGCTTGCCAGCATTGTGGCCAAGCCCATAGCCCCTCGTCTCATCGACCGCTTCGGCTTCCGCAATGTGCTTTCCATCAATACGCTTCTGCTCGGGCTCATGATTTCCGGCTTTGCACTGCTCGGCACCAACACCCCGCTCCCGCTGCTCTATGCCTACCTCGCCGTCTTTGGCGGCATCAACTCAACTCAATTTTCCGCCATGAATGGGCTGACGTTGATTGACCTCGGACCGGACACGGCGGCGAGCGGCAACAGTCTGCTCTCGGTGGTGATGCAGTTATCGATCAGTCTCGGTGTTGCGGCAGCCGCAGCGTTGTTGGGAGGCTTTGTGGATTTGCGCAACCAGCCCGACTCGCAGGTGCTTCTTGGTGCCTTCCACAAGACCTATCTTTGCGTCGGCCTGATGACGGCATTCGCGGCAGCCATTTTCATGCAGTTGAAGCGCGAAACATGCCAAGGCAAGGAAGACCTGCCTCCCCGGAGCAGGGAAGATGACGCTGCGTAGCACCCCTTCCAGGCCGCTGCCTGTCAGCCCGCAAGCATGGAAGGAAACCAGGGACTTACCACCGGAAACACCATAACCAGCAACAGC
>QKII01000015.1 GCA_003249625.1 Propionivibrio sp.
CAAAGCGGTTCCACCAGAAACGGACGGATTCATGACTGATGTCGATGCCGCGCTCGTGCAGCAAATCCTCGACGTTCCGAAGGGACAGCGGGAATCGAACGTACATCATGACCGCTAGGCGGATGATTTCCCGGCTCGTCCGGATGTTGT
The DNA here is from genome assembly GCA_003249625.1 of Propionivibrio sp. The sequence goes on from QKII01000015.1 coordinate 151, forward strand.
TTGACATGTAGATCTGCAGTGACCCGGGATTATCTGGGAACAGCTGAAAACAGCCGAAAAAGATCAACAAAATAAAGGATTAGAGGGCGCGCAAGGATAGACGACTGGAGCACGAGCCCTGTCATGCAGTGGGCGTGAAAACCGCGTTAAACGGTCGTTGGTTACGCCTTGAAGCCCGAACAGATGACACCGCCCGAGATGGGCAAAAGAGCAATAAAATAAAGATGATAGGACGGGCTGGAACGGGCAGCGGAACGTGTCGACGAAAGTCGGAACTGGGAAGGACACTTCCCAGTTCCAACGGAGCTTCCCAGTATCGCCTAACCAACGGAAAACGAACATTAAATTTTAAATCCAGGCGGCGCATGACGAATTCTGAACTGGGAAGCGATTTCCGTACTCGGAACACACCATGCTGTTGCTCTGGGCGGGAAGCGGCCGTTCGCTGCAGATGCAAACCGAAAGAGCTTCACGCCTAAAGCTGCCATTGATGAGCCAGAAGCGCGATCCCTAAACGCCTAGGTGGTTATCGATTTTTGCTTGGTTTACTCGGCGGATTAACCAAACTAGTTTCGTTCCAGAGTTGTATTTTGAGGTATTTGACGTGGCAAACTTCTGGGATGGAGAGCCAGTAGGCAAGAAAGAGCTGCTGCGTCTCTTAAAGCGCGACGGTAAATGGCTTCGCTGGGAGGGAGAGAAGGAAGACCCGAACGATCCCAACAGGAAACCCAAGGCCGGATGCAAGGATCAGGCTGAAGAGGCTCTGCTGTTGGCGCTGCACTCCACCAATATTGTGGTGCTGCTGGGGTCAGGGGCGTCTTTCTCCGCCAAGAACGATGGCGGGCCGAATGCGCCGGGCATGGGTGACCTTTGGCATGCCGTCCGTGACGCTGTTTCAGAAGACAATTTGGTTGACCATAAAGAGTTCGATGATCTGGCGAAGAGAATAATGGGCGGCCTGCCGCCGAATGACGGTGACGGGAGGCAGAAGGCCGGAGATATCGAGAGCCTTTTGAGCCTCTGCAAAATGCAAATCGAGTTGCTTAACATTCGGTCAAAGAACGATCCTGATTTCGCTGATCAGCTTTGGTTGGACGAGCTGATCGAGTTCGTTCGCGTAGCTGAGAATACGATATTGGGTAAAGTGGGTTTCGTTGGTGCCAAAACTGATTTGCCAGCACATTGGACGTTTTTGAAAAAGTTCGCCCGCCGGTCACCAGAAAAACCAAGAGTGAAGCTGTTCACCACGAATTACGATCTTTGCATCGAAACGGCGGGGTTGCGCCTCGGCGTCGTGCTGATAGACGGGTTTTCCCACAGCGCCGAGCAACGGTTCAACCGTGATCACTTCGACCATGATATCGTGAGGCGGGCCGCTTCCAGCACGAAGGCCGACTACCTCGACGGTGTGTTCCACCTCTACAAGCTGCACGGTTCGGTGGATTGGCGGCGACGGTCGGATGAAGTCGTTATTCGAAGCGTCGATGCCCCCGGCGAAGACCGCAAGCCAGTCTTGATCTATCCTCGTTCATCGAAGTATCAAGAGGCGTTCGAAAGCCCCTATCTCGACATGTTCGCGGCGTTGCAGGCAGCGTTGCGAGAACCCGATACAACGTTGATCGTCTCCGGGTTCGGTTTCGCAGACGATCATATCAGCGCCCCGATCTGGTCAGCCATCGAAACGAACCTTTCGCTGCGCCTTGTCCTTTGTGATCGCGGGTTCGTGGAGCATCAAAAGCTCTTCGACGAAGACGCGCAGGAAATCGACCTCGATCTGGCTTCACAGCGTCCCTACCAGAGCAAGATCGCGCGACTTGTGCAGCAGGGCGATACACGCATCACGATGCTGAATGGCCGCTTCGAAGACCTTGCAGACGCCTTGCCGATGATATCGGGCAAGACGGATCGCCAGCTCTTGCAGGATCGGCTTGAAAAGCTGCGCGAGTGCGACGGCGCATGAGCGATCTTGCCTCTCTGATCGACCCGTCCAAACGCATCGGAACGGTTACACGGGTGACGGCAAGCGCCGTGGAACTCACCTTGCCGAATGCACTTGCAGCCTTGGGTAGACGCGGACTGGCCAAAGGCTCCGTCGGTGATTTCGTGTTTGTCGATTGTGACCGCTCGGCGATCTTGGGGCGCGTGACGGAAGTTGGCATTCCAGACAGGCAGCGAAATGTCCTTGAGCACCAGATTGAAACCGATCCTAAGGTTGAACCGCAGGGACGTGTTCAGTTGCTGGCAACTGTCAGCAAGACAACTCGGAAAGTGACGCGCGGTATCAATACGCAGCCGAGGGTCGGTGATGGGGTCTACCTCGCAGAGGGCGGAGCGCTATCCAATTCCATCAAGGATGCCTTGGAAGGCGACGTGAAGGGAGACAGTGCACCGCTACTAGTTGAGCTAGGGCACCTATCCGGGCTGGATGATGCCGCCCTCAGCATTCCGCCGGAGAAACTGTTCGGTCGTCATTGCGGAGTATTTGGTGCGACTGGCGGGGGGAAGAGCTGGACGGTTTCCCGTCTCGTGAATGAGATCGTGCGTATCGGTGGGAAGTGTATCCTGTTTGATCCCACCGGAGAATTCACAGGAAAGGTGGCTCGCGCATGGCAGTATTCGTTCAGCGAAGCCGACAGTGACGATCAGCCCTTGGTTCGGTTCCCAAGTGAAAACTTGTCGGAATTGGACCTACACGCTCTTCTTACTCCAACCGGCCAAAGTCAGGGTCCAGCTTTACGGAGTGCAACGAAGAGCCTTCGCATGGCTCGGGTCTTGGAGGCTGATGCGGAACGGTTTCCCATCGAGGAGAACGGTTCAAGGCGAAATGTGTTAATCCGCAGGGGCGACGATCCGGTTGGGCATATCGTTGTGGAAGCGCAGGGAACCATTGAAAAAGCAAATCAAAGCCGCCTCGCATACGGTCAAGCTGAGTTAACACTTGCGGACGAGTTGGCAGTTGAAACCTGCCGGTTTGATTTCAACGCACTGTCTCGACAGGTGCGAAACGAGTGCGTACGGCCCGTTCATAACAACGATGCATCGAGATATGGTCAACTCGATAACAACGCCGTTGGATACTGCAACTCATTGATTATTCGAATTGAAACATTCTTGACCTCCCCTGAATTGGCTTGTCTGTTCTCAGAAAATGGACTGGACATTTGTCGAGAGATTGTGCGTTTCTTGGCCGACCCAAATGCCAATGCAATGGTTCTTTCCTTCGAGAAGGTGAGCTTCAAGCACAACACCAGAGAATTGCTTTTGAATGCACTGGGCCGATACTTGCTAGGCCTTGCACGGAGCGGCCAATTTCGCGAGAATCCACTCGTTTGTTGTCTGGATGAAGCGCATCAGTTTATTGGTCGTACTGTCGGCGATGAATCCAATAGCGTGAGCCTTGATGCATTTGGCCTGATTGCAAAGGAAGGTAGGAAGTATGGGCTGACGACTGTGATTGCGACCCAGCGTCCCAGAGATGTGCCGCAGGATGTTCTCAGTCAGCTCGGAACCTTGTTTGTCCACAGGCTCACGAATGACCGAGACCGGGAGACCATTGAAAGAGCTTGCGGCGATCTGGATCGCAGCGCAGCTGCTTTCATCCCATCCCTATCACAGGGCGAAGCGATCATCGTTGGCCCTGACCTGCCCGCTCCTTTGCCAATCATGATGAGCAAACCTGAAAAAGGGCAGCGACCAGAAAGCCATGGCCCGAACTATCAGATGTATTGGGGCGGTGGGCAGGCCGGTGATGTGATTGACTTATAACTTAAATGTCGCAAGGCCCGAGGGTGGGAAAGCTCTAAACGGGCTACTCAATCCGGCGAAGCAAGGAGATGCCAGGTTGACCCAGGTAGGTGTGAAACACAATTTCTTTCCAGTGGGCCAAGGCCTCTTCGTAGCGGGTTCGATAGAGTTCTGGCCACCCCCGCCAAGGCGGAGCCGCCGAATTGAGATCGATGGTTATGAAAAGCCGCCCGCACAACCACCCTACCGATGGGTTTATGACTGCGGCAGCTCGACCGCAAAACGCCTCGTCACCAACGCAATCGCTGATCTGAAAAGTGATTGCAGTGATGCTAGGATCGACCTTCTGACGATATCGCATTTCCACAACGACCACATCAGCGGCGTGGTTGACCTGCTGAAAGCCATCGGCGCCAAGACGGTCATGTTACCATGGGCTCCACTCTGGCATCGCCTGCTGATTGGTTTTGACCAAGGCCTGCGCGCAGATGACCCCGAGATACTGTTCTTCGTCGACCCGGTACAATATTTGATCCAAGAGGCCGGTGACGGCTTTGAGCAGGTCTTATTCGTCATGCCCTCAGACGGAGAAGGCCCGCCATTTTCCACCGAACCGACTTTTGGTCCTGAACCACCAGAAGACCTTGATGAAGCCGACAAAGTGTCTGGACCGGGCGACTCTGTTCCATATGGCGATCTGGACCTGACATACGATCACGGTGAGCGCCGCGTGCGCATGCTGCGGCCCGGTCAGGCAATTCCCGTCTTTCGCGTTTGGGAGTTCATTCCCTACAACGATCCTGACACACGTCCATCTGACCCAACAGACTTTGAAGCGAAAGTTGTTCCCCACCGACAGGCGTTGTTGAGCGGGACCGAAAAGGAACGCGCAGCTGCGTTGAAAAGTCTGCGGGGCCTTTATGAGGCAACATTTGGCCGGACAGCGATGAATGATGTCAGCCTGACGCTCTATGGCGGCGCGATCGGCACGTGGCGCGGGCATCGCTATTGCGATTGTCGTCTCCACCACTTTCATGGCAATTGCGATTGCTGGCAAGAGCACGAAACAAAAGCTGCAATCTTGCTTACCGGAGATGGCAATCTGAGCAGCGTTTCGAAGTGGGGCGCATTAGAACAATACCTTGATTGTCGCAGGGCAGTTCGAACGAGTGTCTTTCAGGTGCCCCATCACGGTGCGCGTGCAAATTGGTATGATGGTCTGGCCGCGGCTGCGTCACCAGCTCTTAGCATATTTAGTTCTGATCCCAATCACAGTTTTGGCCACCCACACGCAGAAGTACTTCGCGATTTCTGGAATCACCGTGCCATTCAAGTAGACCAAAATTCCAATTTCTCGTTGAGCATTCTCCTGGAACGTTGAAGGCACAAGAGGTACTATTTGCAGCTAAGTGGCACGAGCGATCACGAATACAAACTGGCTTTTCCGTACCAGTTTGCGAAGGGTCAGCGAACGGTCGGGTACGACAGATGCGAATGACCGGTTTGGGGAAGCTGCGCCGCAGCGAGGTCCAACCTGGCGAAGGTTCGGTCTGGGCCGAGCGCGTCGGTCACATTGTTGTCGTAGCAAGGGGCACAAAGCGACCATTCTCGGCTCGATCAAAGAGCGGCGCAATGCGCAGGGTTTTTGCCTCTGGAGTGCGTCAGTTCCAAGCATGCCCGCGGCTTGGAACTGACGGTCTAGAGCCCGTATTCGCGGCTTCACCTGAGCGGCTTCAGGTTGGTAATACACTATCGCGCAAGATCACCACCTCAGCCGCAGCAGGCACCTTCTCGGGCAGGGTCGCATTGCGCAGCACATTGGTCCCCGGTGGCATCGCACCGGACAATCGGCTGTGGAGCGACGAGAGCAGCCGCTCGGCCGTGGACTGGCTGGGCAATTGCCAGATCCTTTCAGAATTTAGTCAGCTACTGATTGCTGTCCCATCCAAAGGTCTTGCTTGGATTTGCAGCAGCTGCAGCCTTCATTTGAGACATGGTCTCTGCAAGCTTCTCTTCCATGTCGACCTGTGGATATATTGACTTGAAGAAGCGATGGGCGACGGCGTCAGCCGCGGTTTCCGCTTGTTTTACACGTGTTCTGAGCAAACTCATACGGTGGATGAGAGCAAGGGCCGCATCATCGGAAAACATCTTATCGTTCTCTTCACGAAAGAAATGATGCGCGAAGTAATCGCGGCTCTTCTTTAGAGACCTCAATTCGACATACGAACTGGCGAGGTCCGAGCAGTCGGCCAGCAGTCTTAGGAGGCTGCCGAAGGTTGAGCCAAACGCCTTTTCTTCGAGGGAGTCGTAGTGCTCGCGCCATTCGTCCTCTGAGGCGATTTTTCCGCCTAAGTGAAGGCGCCGCAGTTGCCAGAAAACGTAGCAGTTTTGCAGAGCTGCCTCGAGCAGTGCATATCCAGAAAACAGCAGGCCGAAGCGCGCGAGGACCTCTTTCTGTAGGATGACTTCCTCTAACAGAAGTTCCGGAAAGTCCTCAAAGAGCTCAGCCATTTCTGTGTTTTGGATCAGTCTATCTCGAGTAATCACACCAAATCCTCGATTCGCGCATCTTGGCCGATCGCTCCAAGCCCTAGTGTAGCGCATCTGCACCTGTTCCACGGCATGCGGTTCCGTGATGGTCCTCTTACGAAGGTCCCTTTTGGGCCGAGTGCGCAAATAGCGCCATCACCCTCGCAAGGGGCGGAAAACGAACTGTCGGCGATGCAGAGTCGGGTAGCTGCGCCCGATCAAATCGGCAAAATTTTGTACGGCGGGCTTGCAGACGCAAGAACTCAACCCCAGATCTGGCATGTCGAAACAAATCGCATACCACATAGGGAGGACATCATGGCGATTAATCGTAAAGGCACTTCGAGTAAGGTTGCCTCTCTGGCAGCCGACACACTGTTCAAACCAGGTTCGTCCCAAGTTGCCCGAAAGCTTGCCGGCTCGGCGCTGTCACAGTCCCGCACCGATCGTCAAACGGGTGCCGAAATGGAGGATCTGGCTTCCAAGGTTCTTCGTAGCAATCGCTACTCCGACAAGACGAAAGCACTCGCAGGTTCGGTTCTGTCCCAATCGAACAAGAAGCGATGACCTCTGGCCCGTCAGGCAGGGCGCGGCCGCCGACATGGCCGATGTCCAAAGTTTGATTGGTGAGCGCGAAGCGCTCACCAACGACCATTGAGGGCGCGAACCGGAGCAGTGATGCCCTCCCGGCTCGGGGGCAGAGACGACTTAGGCGGCGTCTTTGTCGCGGACGGAGTATGGCTTCATCGCGACGACCGATTTCATTGAATAGTTGAACCGTGGGTGCAGCCTTTCCCCCATCCGGTTTCGACCATTCATCTGGAACCCAAGATGTAGCATGGCGATGATCATATCCGTATTCGAAACGTAATTGTGTCCGATCACCACGTCTCCGAAGAGCCTGAAGGGCGTTTCTTCGGCTCGGTGCTTCAGGAAGTAGGCGCCCTTTTCTTGCGTTGTCTTGATCTTCTCCAGACAGGACGCATAGGCCAGCGCATGAAGGAGGCTGTCACGTTTCGCGATGTCCGTTACCTTTGCACGAGACTCGCTGATCCGCTTGCGCCAAATTGCTGACCCGACATTGCCCTGCATGTGGACAGGCGCACCAGCCAGCTCGTCCTGGATATGGCGGTTTTCCGGCCAGAGATATCTGTTGCCATATCCCATGTCGTTGATTTCCGGATCCCGTGAGGCTTCCTTCACCATCACGGTCGTCGCGAGGATATCGTAGATGTTCCGAGCCGACACGACGAGGCCGCGAGAGGAGGCGAAGTCTGCTGCCGTCTGGAAACAGAGCTTGATTTCATGCTCGCGATCAGGAGCCGCTTCGAGCGTCTGCCGGAAGCCAGTGGCGGTGTGAAAGCCAAAGGCGCGCGCAATTAGTTCCGGGCGGAGGCTGGGGGCAATACTCGGCAGGTGCAGCGCCTCGGCCTTTTTCAAGTTAGACAAGTCGGCTGCAGACAGGTGAAACGGAATGGTGGCGTCGATCATGCTCATCTCCAAGGCCGTGATCGCCGGTTAGACACGACCATCGAGTGAGAGATCGAGGTCAAGTGCAGTATCAGGAGACGAAGGTTTCAGCCGGCGACAGCTACGGGGTTCACCCTGGGTGGTCGAAGTTAGTGAGGAGGTGCAGCTATTGCAACATCATCTTTTGTAAGGCTGCGGGTTTGACTGGCGCTCGGTGGCCCGCTCATTGTGGCACTTGCCAGAAAGATGCGCTATTCAAGTGGTGGAACCAGTATAATTTTGGGATCCAAGCGCATTTCGCGATGGCAAATAATTGCCCCCACGGGTAGGTGTAGATCTCGATCCACCTGACCCAAGAACCTGAACAGCTAAGTACCGTCATCCAGATAACGGGACATGGCAGTCACCGGGATAACGGAATACGGGTGGGGACAGAAACTGCACACCGCCAATCTCGTGGGGCGCCTTGTTCTAGGGAAACGTGGCTCGTAGATCGAATGCCGAAAGGAGGCGCGAGCCATGCCCCAGAAGAGGACATCGCAACAAAAGGCTGAAGCCACTCCGGCAAAGCGTCAGAAGTCCTCGACCGAGAGGATCTTCGGCCCCGCCGTGATGAGTCATGGTTTTACCGGTGTTCCGAACATCCTCGTTCGGGGCCAGAAGCGTCTTGGGTTGAACACGGCCCAGTTCAATATTCTGGTTCAGTTGTTGAGCTATTGGATGGACCCGGCAAAGCCACCCTTCCCGTCAAAACGGAAGCTGCTGGAACGTCTGGATATGTCTGAGACGACCTTGCAGAAGCATATTCGCGACTTGGAAGCACAGGATTTTCTGAGGCGCGAGCAGCAAACGACAGCGGCAGGGGATTTCGGATCCAACATCTATCACCTCGATGGGCTGGTACGGAAACTGAAGAAGCTCGCCCCGGATTTTGACGACGAGCGGGCTGAACGTGAGGCCGCGCGTCAGAAAACAGAGCGCCCGAATGCACGGGCAAATGCGCGGGCAGCGGCCGCCAAGCAGCGTGTGACAATTGCAAAAACCGAGGACTGAGACCGATGTCGATGACCCCGATCCAGCATCCTTCGGGTGCCCTCGCCTTCGGACGTCTGCTTGAGATGCGCGCGCCAGGCATCATCTTGCCGGCCGGCGAGATCCGCCTTTTTCGTGGGCGGCACACTGGCCCCAATCGCGGCTTCGGTGCCGAGCACATCTGGGCTGAACACGAGCGCGAGATGATCGCGGCCGGCTTTCCTGGTTTTGAGAACGTGGCTGGGTATGTCGCGACGATTGTCCGAGAGGGCACCCCCGTGTTTTTCGGGGATCACAACTGGAGGACTCTCAGGGCGATGGCTGTCCGCTCGCGGACCGGGACCGCGATTGTCGAACACCGTGCGCCACGTGGCGAGGATGCGCATTGGTCAGTGATCACGGCCTACTCCGGAACGAAAACGCACGGCACCCGTGTGGGAACCGTGCGTTGATCGATGTGCTCGCAGTAGCAGCGCGTCCTTAGCTCAAGGGGTCGGACGCCACCCTTACGTGTCCTGCAAATGGCTCTCTTGGCAGAACCATCATCCAAGTGGGCGGAGCGATATCCAAGATAACCCGGCCCAAGATGCTCTTTATGGCACATCGCAAACATAATGATTGAGCGCAGAGAGTCAAGGATTCTGCTGCGCACGCAGACTTAAGGGGACACGTACAGACATCGTGCCGACCACTCCGCTACTCAGGTTCCGGGTTTCAGCTCCGCTGCAGCGTGCAGGATCGAACGGCCGCTGTGGGCCGGGGCTGTGTGGAAACTCTGATTTCCCAAATTCGCGAAGAACGGCCTCCTTGGTGGCCTGCCTATGACGGCTCGCATCGGAACAAAACCTCACAGACGCGCCTGTCGGTGAACATTGTTTCGGAGCCAGTGTTGTTCGATTGAGTTTCCACACAGCATCGGCCGACACTAGCCGCGGTCATTGCGATAGCCATGTAGTATAGAAGACAAGCCTTTCTTCCATGCTGCGTAATGGCTTGCGGCGGCGATTAAATCGCCTCAAGGTTGATCGCAGATTTTATGAGGCAATCCAGTGGTTAAGAATATCTGCATTTTCGCGGACGGCACAGGACAGATGGGTGGTCTTCACCCCGATCAGCGACTGTCAAACGTCTACAAGATGTATCGTGCCATGCGGCCGGGACCTGACTCGCCCATCAGCCCAAAGGAGCAGGTTGCATTCTACGATCCGGGACTGGGGACGGGAGTAAGTGGAAGTCTGTGGGGCCGCATCAAATTAATTCTGGAAAGCGCGGTCGGAACTGGCATCGATCACAATATCATCGATTGTTACGAACAGATCATCGCCCACTACGAGCCTGGAGACCGCGTTCTGCTGTTTGGGTTTTCACGAGGCGCCTACACTGTCAGGGCATTGGCCAATGTGATGAACCTGTGCGGTGTTCCGACACGGATGCCCGATGGAACGCCCGTTCCTCGTCATGGGCCGAGACTGCGCAAAATCGCGAAAGACGCCGTCAAGTTCGTCTACAACCATGGTGCAGGGAAGCCGCGTGGTAAGAATCCGTATTTCGAACATCGCGAAGAATTAGGACGTCGCTTCCGTCAAAAATATTCGAGCTCTCCGACCGAAGGCGAAGATGTCCAGGGTAACGTCCAGCCAACGTTCATCGGGGTTTTCGACACGGTTGCGTCGTTGCGAACTGCGGTTGTTCGAACGCTTGTCTGGGGACTGACATCTGCGGTGGCAGCAGCGTTTTTCACCGGCTTGGCCTTGGGGTGGACTTGGTGGCTCATTGCGCCGCTTGGGATTGTGTTGGCGCTATTGGTGTACCAGCTGGGTTCATTGCTTGCTGACAACTTCAAGTATTTTTCCGAGGACCCAGAACACAAGCTGAAACTGTGGCGGCCTTCGGACTGGCCGCAGATTTGGCGAACTGGCCATTTCGCGGCCTGGAACAAGAAAAACTATGACATGTGGCTGGACCCGGATGTCCAACATGCCCGCCACGCCATGTCGATCGATGAAGATCGAGCGGATTTCCCGAGGGTTGGTTGGGGATCGAAATGGGCCGCTGAGGAAACGGCTGCCCGTGAACCCGCGTGGCTTAAGCAAGTGTGGTTTGCTGGATGCCACAGCGACATTGGCGGCAGCTACCCCGAAGCGGAGTCACGGCTGAGCGATATCGCGTTGGACTGGATGATCGACGAACTGAAGGTCTGCGTACCGTCTGTGCAAATTAATGAAAGCTTGCTCCATCGCGCACCGGATCCTTTGGGGCTTCAACACCGCGAGGAAGCTATGCTGAGTTTCGGGATCTTCCGGATCGGCTGGAAGAGGGGGATCAGGGATGTCGGCGATGATTTCCCGCTCCACCCCTCTGTCACAGAGCGATTGAAGGCCTCCGTGGTTCCTCAAAGCGGAGAAGTGAAAGCGTACCGGCCAGCTCAACTACGGGGGCGTGCGGAGCTGAAGCAGTACTTCGATGATTGAAAAGAGGCGTCCGTTCAGTGAACGCTGTTTCTTCTCGGACATAACGATTGTGCACGGCTCGGCACAATCTCGGGCAAGGGGTCGGCGGTTACCTGAGATCAATCTGCAGCGATCGCGCCCATCGGGCCAGCTCCTCGGCGTACACGGACTCCAGCTCGGCGGCACGTTGCCTCAGGATCACGAAGGCCAGTTGGGTGCCTGCTTCAGGGTGTTCGTCTATTGCCTTTCGGTCGGCGCTTGACTGAGCATTGAAGTCCAAGCCTTCAAGGTTAGTCAGGAATTCGTCTGGGCGCAGATCAGGGTTGCTGGCAAGACAGCAGGCCAATTCACCCGCGATGCCGAAGGCGGCGCGTTCCACGGGGGAAAGTTTGGGCAGCGCATATAACAACCGCCCCCGGATTGCCTTTTCATTCGGTGAAGGTATCGGATTCCGCCAGACTTCGATACGCCCATTGCCGCCAAAATGGCGTACCGCAATTAGGTGCCCGGTTTCGTGCCGAACAATGCTGCGCAGTTCGCGCGCGAGGATCTGCTTGCGGTTCATCTGGACTCCTTTGCTGCTGATCTCACGGCATCCACTCACACATGGGCGGATGGCCTTGCCAAATTCACGCAGTCCGCAGTGGCCTCTAATTCATCTTCCGCGAGCGTTTGCGTTTGGCATCACCGGCAGCCTGGCTGGAGTCCGGTCGCAGTGCTGACAGGATCACGGCAACACAATTCGGGATCATGTCCGGGGCTTCGAGATCAACCTGGTCGATCTCATCCTCGGTCAGGCCGCTGTTCCCCTCATTGATGTCCTGCAGCGCCATCAGGAAAATCAGCGACGCCTTGGTTTCCTCATCCGCGGTGTCGACCACGGCTTCCCAAGTCTCGGGACGCAGCTTGATTGCCCGGGTGAAGCCGGAAATCCAGCCTTCCCAGAGGATCTCGTCGCTGTTTGGGTCCACTTCGTAGATCGGTTCGATCAACGGGGATTGCGTCATCTCCCTAGCAATCGAATTGAAATGGGCCATCACCGCCGCGATCGTCGCCTGGGCTGCCGCCAGATCGGGGAAATCGACCTCCCCATTCCGGCCCCAGACATGGGGCAGCCAATCGGAAGGCGGGATGAGATCGGGGCAGGCGAGGATGCCGGTGACATAGCCGTCGAGCTCGCTCACGGTCATCGGAAGATTGTCCTGTGGCAACGTCGACAGGATCTCGTCGAGAAGATCGATGTCCAGCTCTGAACGGCCCATGGTCTGCTCCTCCCTTGCGGTATTCCGGGTATCCGCTCGCATGCCAAACCGCAACCGCCTGACGTTCGTTACCCCCGCGCATCCTTGCGCCGTAAACTCGAGCTCGCACCGACGGCCTGCCCGAGATACAATGGGCCGCCCGATTGGGACGGCCCGTCGTCAAATCCCCAAGGCGCGGCGATCAGGCAAGCTTCAGGTTTACCGCCGACGTCTTGCCGTTCCGGCCGGTCTCTGCGTCGTAGGTGATCTTCTGCCCATCGTTCAGGCCGGGCAGCCCTGCGCGCTCGACGGCGGAGATGTGTACGAAGACGTCAGTACCGCCGCCTTCCGGTGCAATGAAGCCGTAGCCTTTGGTGGCGTTGAACCATTTCACGGTGCCTGCGGCCATCGTGATATCCTTTCCAATCGTATCGCGCGCGAATTTTCTGCGATTTTACACCCGCGCAAACTGACGTCGGCGATACCCGACGTGTCAAGCTTGGAGACGGGATTTCATAGGGAGGGAGGCGGCGAAGCAACGTTGGTGCAGGGGTGATCTTCGTCGGCATTCCGCGGTAAGCAGCATTGCGATTGCTGACGCTGCATTGCAGCGAAGACATGGCGGAATTGCCGATGTGTCGGTTGTTGCGTCAGGGGCGCTGACGTAATTGATCACCAAGGGAGGAAACTCACCTGACCAATCCTCCAGGAGGTTTCCATGGCATATACGACGGGCGACACGCCCCGCGACTACGGTTTCGGAAAGAAACTCGCGGGCGCATTTTCGGCGATCTTCAAACGCACTGGGGAACTGTTCATTGCTTTTAGCGAGGCACAGTCACGTTCCCACCAGATCCAGCGTCTGCAGTCGATGAGCGATGAGGCCCTGGCAAAGCGCTGCCTCACGCGCGACCGGATCGTGCACCACGTTTTCCGCGACCAGTTCTACATCTGAGTGGAATGCCCTTGGGCGTCGTTCGGCTTTCCGGCGACGCCCATGGCTTGGCCGCTCTTTACCGATCCCGCGCCTCCTGTCCGACGCGATCGGTCATCCGCTCCAGGTCCCGCGGCCTTTGATGCTCCTCGGGGATCTTTATCGCTTCCTGGGCCTTTACGATCTGCTCCCTGCTGACATTCGGCAGCGTCTGAACGGGGTACTGGAGACCCTTTTCGATGCCCTTCGCCAGAATCTTCGAGGCCTCGTCACGCGCGGCCTCGCGATCCTTCTCTGACACCCCGGCCGCGCGCATTTCCGCTTCCATCCGGGCAAGGGTGCTGGCCGCGCCACGCACGGGCGTGTCCCCCGGTTCATAGGTCTTGATCCGGTCTTCGAGGCGTGCGGAATCCGTGTCCTGACTGCGCTGCGTATCCGTCACTTTTGGCGCCTCCGAACTGGTGGGTTTCGTGGGTGTGGCCGGCCGATCCGCTTCCACCAGAACGGGTTCATCCTTTCGTTGCGGGGCGCCGTTCCCCCGCTCGATGTCGCGTGCTTCCCAGATCCGACGATGTCCCTCGCGCTGAACGTCCTCGCCGGTGGCCTTGTCACGCGTGGTGTAGGTGACAGCCTCCACCCCGGGCGAATGGAAGGTGGCCCTATCGCCCGGCTTGAGGTCGTGCTTTTCGAGCGTGTCCGACAAGGTCACGCTCCAGAGCGTGTGTTCCCGGCCCGGGCCCAATTCGAGACGGACGAAAGGGACCGGCTCGGCACCCTCACGCCCCTTGTAGGGCGCCGTGCCGACCTCTGCGATCGTTCCAGAGACACCCTCGGAGAAGTTCACGGTCTGCATCTGGACGATGTTGTCACGCCGTGTTGCGCCGTCGGCCTTTTGCTCCGAACGACGTTCGTGCGGGGGCGCGGCTTGCGCGGACGTAACCTTGTCAGTCCGTTCGATCACCCGCGATTGCACCATCTCGGCGCGACGTCGAGCCTCTTCCATATCCTTCTCGCTCGGGCGGTAGCCTTCGACCTTGAGCCCATGCGCCTGGCCCTCGATCCACATTTCTCGGCGGAACTCCTCGGGACCTTTCGCGCGCAGGCTCTGCCAGCCGCGGTGCTCCGCAAGTTCGATCATGTCCATTGCCGTCGCCCGGTCGGCGTTCTTCGTGGCCAGGCGATCACCAGTGTCGATGATGGCCGGTCGCTGATCGTCATAGGAGCGGAAGAATTCCTGCCTATCCCCGGTCTTGGTGATGACGAAGCGGTCGGCATAGGAGCCGGGTGTATCGAACCGTGCGTCCCGCGTGGGCTCCTTTGGTGATGCGGTCGGCTCGATCGTCCCGGTCTCCGAGCGTTTGTCCTGACCCGACTTCTTCTGCGCACGAGCAGCGTCTTGGGCGATCCCGGTGACCTCGTCCCCTCTTTCCGGGATTTTCTGTGCCGCCTGGGCCTTTTCCGCTTCGCGCGCGTGATAGGCAGCCCAGAAGGCGATGTTCGAAGCCCCCATGCCTTCCGTGGATTTCCCCTCCGCATCCACATTCGCGGGATCGGTCCGTACCTGCTCGAGCGGCGGGACGGATTTCTGGGGCGCGTCGGCGATGACCACGGTCCCGGCGATTTTGCGGGCACTATCCCCGATCCGTTCCGTCACGCGCGGGCCGTTCGCCGCGTCGGCGTCGGCAAAAGCGCGGCCCGCCGCCTCGGCGGTTGCAAAGTGCTCGACACGGTCACTCTGCGCTTCCGACAGGGTAAATTGCTGCGCAGCATTTTTGTCGATGTCAGACATTCGTCGCTCGTTCCTTCTGTTCCCGGGGCTCGCTCACCGGTACGCCGAGGGCCGCGAGAATGTCGCTCGCTCCTTGGGCGGTGCCGACTTTGCCCTGCTTGTTGAGGGCCTGGATTTTTGCTCTGACGTCGCCATTAGCGAGGCTGAGACGATCGAAGGAAATCCCGCCGGGATTGACGATCTCCTCGTCCGTCATGGGAACCTCGGCGGGTTCGCCGGCCGCGACATTGTCGGCTTGGAACGCTTTCAGCGCCGTGAGCTTGCGCACCGACTCCTGCAGCGCCTCGACATCGGCCCGCAGGCGCTGGTTGTCTGCGCGCAGCCCGGCCAGTTCCTCGGTGATCCGCCCAGCCCCACGGCGGGGAATTTCCGGGGGAGGGATCCTTGCCCGTTCGAGAAAGACCTCTTCAGCATAGAAGCGGATTTTCCTCGCCTTGATCGGTGGGTGTCCCGAGACGAGGATCAGCGCATCGGCCTGGTCCATCTGCAGGAGTTCCTGCGGCATCATCAGCGAGCGCTTCTGCTCGGAGGTGCTGACCGTGGCGTTGTCCCGCTTCGCGAGATATTTCGATCTCGACTCGCTTTGCGCTGCAGCACCATGGGTGCCGAGGCGTTCGGAGAGGTTGCGCGCCTCCTTGAGACTTTTCGGGGTGAAGACGACACTGACGCCAGCGTTGTCCATGTAGGCCTCGGCGCCGTCCTGGCCGTAAATGTCGGCAAGCTGCGCGGGTGTCTGCACGATGGTCAGAACCTTCAGCCCATAGCCCGCGAAATACCCGATGCCGCGCTTGAAACTTGGTAGTTCTCCCACCGCCGCGAACTCGTCCATGCAAAGGAGGACGCGGTGCTTGAGCGCCGGGTTATGCTCGGGAAGTTCCTGCATGTTGGCGTCGACGCAGGACTGGAAGAAGAGGTTCAGGAGCGGTCCTAGGCGGCCGAGATTGTTCGGCGTGATGCCGACGTAGATCGTCATCCGCTTTTTGCGCAGATCCCCGAATTCGAAATCCGACGCGGATGTCGCGCGATCGAGCATCGGGTTGGCGAAGAGGCCGAGGTTCGCGGTGATCGTGGATTTGACGCTCTCGAAGGTGTTTTCGGATTTGGAGAGAAAGTCATTGAGCGTCGCGACAGTCTGCAGCGAGAGCGGCTTGCCCTCGTCTTCGCGGTCCTTGATCCGTTTGCGGAACGTGGCCGCAAACTTCGGG
>QKII01000066.1 GCA_003249625.1 Propionivibrio sp.
CGGCAGGAACCGGCTCGGCGAAGTCGATACGATGCGGCGGTACATTTACATTCACGGGTGTCCGGACAGCGAGCCGATCGGGACGCCGCAGTCACACGGGTGCGTTCGCATGCGTAACCGGGACATCGTCGAACTGTTCGATCTTGTCCCGCCTTTTACCCCAGTGGACATCGGCTGAACTGGTAGGTCAGTCAGCCGTTTCCACGAGTGCTACGTTTTCAAGTGTGCAGCGCTCGCCGCTCCGGTCGTCGGCAGTCAAATCTCCATTTTCGATGGTCCCTTCCAGAATGACCGCCAGGCCATCGTAACCGCCGTCAGGGGAGGGGGCGATGCTGGCGATGATTCCGCAAGGCTGTTGCTCCGTCGAGCCTGCAACGGGGTAAACCGCCCCACCGGCGACAACGCTGCCAGCGGCGTGAAAACGATAGAGATGCCGTTTGACCTTGCCGAGGTACTGGGTACGGGCCACTACTTCCTGCCCGGGATAGCAGCCTTTGTGAAAGCTGACGCCACTTGACCATCTGTGGCACGAAAGCTTCTTTCGTGGCTTCGGCAATGATGGGGATGCCTGCCTGGATATCCAGCCAGCACCATGCTGGCGCACCCGCCGGGACGGCATTTTTTGACAGCGATTCCCAAACAGTGGAGGCTGTTGCGCTGTCGGCGATGATTACGAAGCGCAGTTCATCAAGACGAATCACTTTAGTCGTTGCGCTTGAGGCGGTACTCATCGGTCCCGTTGGCACGGGCAATCCGGCGCTCTGAAGTGCAGCTTCGGCCTGCGGGCCGGAGACGCCGAGGCAGTTGAACTCCGCCGAGCGATCGACGATGCTGACCTTGGAACGCAGGACATACATTTGCAGTCGTTTCAGGGTAAACGCCAGAAGATCCGCGGAAAGCAGGCCGAGAAAACCGTTGGTATTCCTGCTCAGGATGAAACTGACCAGCATCCGGCCTTTCGGCGAGCACCATCCCGCATATTGGGCGGCGTCTGCGCCGAGGTGATTGACGTCGCTTGTCAGCTGGTTGTGCAGGAAGGTCTGGGCATCATTTCCCGTGCACTCGAAAGCGGCGAGATGCGTCAGCGGACAGAGTACGGTCGCCTCGCGTGCGGCCGACAGTTCCCGGGCCGGATCGCCAAAATCGACGATCTGCCCGTTGTCGAAACGTGCACCGTGTGTAGCGAGGTAATCCTGCCAGTCGGAGGTCATGTCTTTTCCTTTGCGTTATGCCATCGAGCCGGAAATCGAAAGTGCTCATGGACTTGGCGATTACGACCCGGAAAACGGGCGGTCGGTTCAGTCCTGTGCTCTTCGGCTATTATATCGCCCTCGCTGAATCGCCCCGTTTCGTGCTTTCTCCATTCTTACCTCACGTACGATGCTCCGACTGCTCAGAACCCTGTTGCTTGGCGTAGTGCTGCTGTCGGCTTGCGCCGCCGGCGGGTTCTATTGGCTGGTTACCAAGCCGTTGGCGCTCGGTGGCGACCGAGTCGAGTTCAGCGTTACACGGGGAAGTGGTATGCGTGCCGTGGCACGGGAAATTACCTCTGCCGGGGTTCCGTTCGAACCCCTGGTGCTGGTCGCATTGGGGCGTTTGTTGCGCGTGGATGCATCGATCAAGGCAGGGAGCTATGAGATCGCCAAGGGCGAATCTCTGCTCGATCTGTTGCAGAAACTGACCCGCGGTGACGTGATGCTATCCGAGATCGTTTGGCTGGAAGGATGGACTTTCAGGCAGATGCGCGAACGACTGGACGCGCATCCCGACCTGCTACATGACTCGACAGGCTTGACCGACATGGAAATCATGCGTCGGATCGGCGCCGAAGGCGTAGTACCGGAAGGGTATTTTTTCCCGGACACGTATCTGTTTGCAAAGAAATCACGGGATGTCGAAGTGCTGGCCCGCGCCTACCGCGCGATGCAGCGGCACGTAGCGCAGGAATGGGAGGGAAGGGTGCCAGGACTTCCATTCGCCAATCCTTGATTCTTGCGTCGATAGTGGAGAAGGAAACCGGTCGTGAGCAGGATCGCTCGATGGTGGCGGCCGTATTCATCAACCGCCTGAAACGGGGAATGCTGCTGCAAACGGACCCGACCGTCATTTACGGTCTCGGCCAGAGCTTCGACGGCAACCTGCGCAAGCGGGATTTGCTCGCCGACACCCCTTACAACACCTACACGCGCGCAGGCCTGCCACCGACGCCGATTGCCATGCCGGGATTGGCGTCCATCCAGGCCGTACTGCATCCAGCCGAAAGTTCGGCGCTTTATTTCGTGGCGCGCGGCGACGGCAGCAGTCATTTTTCGCAAACCCTCGACGAACACAACAACGCTGTTAACCGCTTTCAGCGTAAATCGCGCTAAGGAGAGATTACTTGCCTCAAAACATGACGCGCCCGCGCGGAAAATTCATCACCTTCGAGGGCATCGACGGAGCCGGGAAGAGCACGCATATTGCGACGGTCGTCGAACTCTTGCGGAAAAAAGGGGTTGAAGTAGTGGCGACGCGTGAGCCGGGAGGCACCTCTCTTGGAGAAAAATTGCGAGAACTGTTGCTGCACGAACCGATGCATCTTGAAACCGAGGCGCTGTTGATGTTCGCTGCACGGCGAGAACACCTTGCGCAGGTGATCGAGCCTGCACTGGCACGCGGAGCGTGGGTCGTTTGTGACCGCTTCAGCGATGCAACCTACGCGTATCAAGGTGGCGGCAGGGGCCTGGACAAGACCAAATTTCTTGCGCTTGAGCAATGGGTGCATGGCCATTTGCAACCCGACCTTACGTTCTTGTTCGATCTTCCTCCCGATGTCGCGAGCGAGCGTCTCGCCAAGGATGGGCGCGATCTCGACAAATTTGAAAAGGAACTCGTCGATTTCCATGTGCGCGTCCGCCAGGCGTATCTGGAGCGAGCGGCATCGGCACCTTCTCGGATTGCCGTGATCAATGCCGGGCAGCCGATTAACTCAATAAAGAAAGAAGTTGAAGATTACGTTATAGATCGTTGTTTATGAAAATAATTGATCTTCATGAAAGCGTCTGGAAGCAACTCGGGGCACGGCGAGCACATTTGCCGCACGCGCTTCTGCTCACCGGACCGCGTGGAATCGGCAAATCTGCACTGGCGCGCAGCTTTGCGGAATCGCTGCTTTGCGAGAATCCATCATCGGCGCTGACTGCGTGCGGTTCGTGCTTGGCCTGCGGCTGGCTGAAGCAGGGTAATCATCCGGATTTTCGGTTGATTCAGCCTGAAGCTATGGAAGACGGTGAGGAGACGGCTTCCAGTACAGGGACGACCGCGAAGAAAAAGCCGAGCCAGCAGATCACCATTGATCAGATTCGTGGACTCGATGAATTCCTGCATGTCGGTACCCATCGTCACGGGGTCCGTGTCGTGCTTATCTGCCCGGCGGAGGCAATGAATCGCTCGACGGCGAATTCACTTCTTAAGTCACTTGAAGAGCCATCGCCAAGTACTTTGTTTTTATTAGTTTCCGATGATGTACAGCGTCTATTGCCGACAATCCGCAGTCGTTGTCAGCACGTCCCTGTGACGGTGCCGGAGCACGCGCGCGCCTTGGAGTGGGTAGCGGGGGCCGGAGTTGACGATCCGGAGCGGTGGCTGTCCCTGGCCGGTGGTGCGCCGCTGCTGGCGGTCGAACTCGGCGGCGGCGAGGAGCGCGCCCTGGTCGATGCGCTCGTCGTCGAACTGGCAAAAGGTCGAAACCTCGATCCCATGGGAACTGCCGCGGCCATTGACAAAGTGATCAAGTCAGAGAAACGTCCCGTGCCGTTGAGGCGGGCGGTCGAATGGCTCCAGAAGTGGCTTTCCGATCTGCTCGTCATCAAGGCCGGGGGCGTACCGCGCTATTTCACGGCACACGCATCCGCCTTAAGCGATTCAAGCCGCTTTGCCACGCTGCCCGGCTTGTTGGCATTCAGTCGTAAAGCGCTACAATACCGCCAGCATTGTGAGCAACCCGTGAATAGCCGACTGTTTTTCGAGGATGTTTTTCTGAATTACGCGGCGTTGTTCCGTTCTGACCGAGACAGCAATTAATGGCCGAAGCCCCCGAATCCAGACCCGTTGCACCACGCCCGAGCGTCCTGTCGCTGAATATCAACTCGAAATCGGCGCTCTATGCTGCCTATATGCCGTTTTTGCGCAACGGTGGCATCTTCATTCCGACCACCCGTACCTATAACGTCGGCGACGAGGTTTTCATGTTGCTCGCGTTGATGGACGATCCGACGAAGTTGCCCATCGCCGGGACAGTGGTCTGGATGACGCCGCCGGGAGCACAAAACAGCAAAGCGCAGGGCATCGGTGTGCACTTCAAGAACGACGAGAGCGGCATTGAGGCCAAGCGCAAGATCGAAGCTCTCCTGGGCGGCGTTATGCAGTCGAGTCGGCCGACTCACACCATGTAGCCACATACCATAGATGCTTGTTGACTCCCATTGCCACGTTGATTTGCCCGAACTGGCGGGAAATCTCGACCAGATCCTCAATTCGATGCAGCAAGCCGATGTTGGCTGCGCTGTTTGCATCGGGGTGACACTGGAGGACTTTCCGCGGATTCTTTCACTTGCAGAGACTTGTCCGCAGGTTTTCGCCACCGTGGGCGTGCATCCCGAGAACACCGGTGTGCAAGAGCCTACCGTTGACGATCTGGTGAAGCTTGCCGAACATCCCCGGGTGATCGGTATCGGTGAGACCGGTCTCGATTACTACTGGCACAAGGACGCGCCCGAGTGGCAGCGTGAGCGGTTCCGGACGCATATCCGTGCAGCGCGTGCCGCCGGAAAACCACTGGTCGTCCATAACCGCGAAGCGACCGCGGATACGTTGCGCGTGTTGGCCGAGGAACATGCTGGCGATTCAGGGGGCGTTCTGCACTGCTTCACGGAAAGCTGGGACGTCGCACAGGCGGCCTTGGACCTCGGGTTTTACATCTCGATATCGGGCATCGTTACGTTCAAGAACGCTCATCTGGTTAAAGAAGTCGCGCGCCGTGTTCCGCTCGACCGACTGCTCGTCGAGACCGACTCACCTTACCTGGCGCCGGTTCCCTTCCGCGGGAAAGTCAATCAGCCTGCCTATGTCAGGAAGGTTGCCGAAGAGATCGCCGCTTTGCGCGAGGTCTCTTACGAGACGATAGCCAAGGCGACAACGGATAATTTCTTTCGCCTGTTTCAGGCAGCACAACCATTGAACTGACCATGAAAAAGCGTATTTTTTGCGGCTTGTTTGCCGTTCTGCTTCCGTTCGCCGTTGCCGCCGGGGCGCTTAACGATCTAGAAGAGGCAATGATTCGTCACGACCCGGGCGAAGCCATCAATCTGATCAAACGGGGAATCGACGTGAATACTGTGGACAAGCAAGGCGATACGCTGCTGATCCAGGCGGTCAAGCGCGATATGCCGCAACTGTTCGATTATCTTTTGCAGCACCGTGCACGCCTTAATACACAAAACAGCAACGGGGAAACGGCATTAAGCATTGCCGCCTATCACGGGCGCGAACAATTCGTTCAGAGGCTTGTAGAAGCCGGTGCAGAGATTAATTTCTTCGGTTGGCCGCCGCTCACCTATGCCGCGTACAACGGGCACACCAAGATTGTCGACTATCTGATTAGCCGCGGCGCGGAAGTCGACGGAAAGACGGAGAACGGTTCGACGGCGCTGTTTTTCGCCGCTCGCTTCGGACACGTCGATACCGTCAAGGTGCTGCTCAAGCAGGGTGCCGATCCCACGATCATCAACGAAAACGATGAAACGGCTGTCGACTGGGCGTTGAAGGGCCGGAATACCGATATCGAGGACCTTGTCCGCAAGGCCGGTGGCCGTTCGGGAAAAGCGGTGACGATCGAGTTGTCGAAGTAAGCAACATTCAGTCGAGGGTCACCCGGAGGTCAGTGCGGAAGAAGGTTGAAGTGAGCGGGAGCGAGCGCTTTGCCGCCACAGCAGGAAGTTGAGGGCGAGATGAACGCTCAGCAGGGCAGCAGCCCCGGTGTTGTGGGCGACCGCCAGTGAAAGCGGCAGAGACAGCAGAACGTTGGCGATACCCAAGCCAAGCTGCACCAGCAGCAAAAGTGCGAGCACGATTCCCCAGCCTTGCCACGCTGGCAGACGGCATAGCCTGACTGCCAGCGTTCCCGCCATCAGCGCGACAATCAGTGCCCCGATCCGGTGCGACCAGTGGATGGCGATCAATGCCGTGCCAGGCAGAAAATCGCCCGCGCCGGTGCGACCCAACTCGCGGTGCAGGCTGAACGCGGCGCCGAAATCCATTTCCGGAAGCCAGGAACCCAGACAGGTCGGGAAATCGTTACAGATGAGCGCTGCGTAATTGCTGCTCACCCAGCCGCCGAGCGCAATCTGCGCGATGACTGCAAGGAGGGATAGCGTCGCGAGAAAGCGCGGCGTTTCCGAGTCGGCGGAATCCCGTCGGGCGACAGGTGCATATTGGAAGAGCAGCAGCCATACGAGCAGGGCCAGGGTTGTCATGCCGCCAAGAAGATGGGCGGTGACGACGAGAGGCCTGAGCTGCAGAGTGACCGTCCACATCCCGAGCATTGCCTGCAGGACTACGATGCCAAGCAGGGCCGTGGCGGCCCACGGGGAGCGGCCCGCGGTCCGGCGGATCTTCCATGCCAGACCTGCAATTACCGCGATCAAAAGTCCGAGTATTCCGGCAAGGTAGCGGTGGACCATTTCCCTCCACGCCTTGTGCGTTTCCACGGGATTCCCGGGAAAAGCCTGTAGCGCCGTGGATTGCTCGTGAGCGGTGTCGGGCACGCCGATCAGGTGGCCGTAACAACCCGGCCAGTCCGGACAACCGAGTCCGGCGTCCGAAAGCCGGACATAGGCGCCGAGCGAAATGACGCACAGCGCGACCAGCGTCGCAACGACGAGCAGCATGCGATAGAGATGCATGGGGTTCTTACGCGAAATGATCCACCAGGAGCGCGGCAAACAGCAGCGTCAGGTAGATGATCGACCAACGGAATGTACGCCGCGCCAATGCGTCACTGTAGCGCCGGCATAGTGCGATTGAATGTCCCAGGAAAACGGCGCCGAGAAGAAGCGCCACCACCAGGTAGCCCGGACCGCTCATGCCGATCAAGTAAGGCGCGGTCGATGCTACGCACAGCAGGACGACATAGAACAAACTGTGGCGACACGTGTGCGTAATTCCATGGGTAACCGGCAGCATCGGCAGGCCGGCCTTGGCATAATCGTCCCGGCGGTAGCAGGCGAGCGCCCAGAAGTGCGGCGGCGTCCATACGAAGACGATGAGGAAGAGTGCGAGCGCGCCCTCCGACACCGATCCGGTCATGGCGGACCACCCGAGCAGTGGCGGCATGGCGCCGGCTGCGCCCCCGATGACGATATTCATCGGCGTCGTGGGTTTGAGCAGGACGGTGTAGATCACCGCATAACCAAGAAACGTGGCCAGGGTCAACCACATCGTCAGCGGGTTGACCAACGCGTACAGGAGCCATAGTCCGCAGCCGCCGACCAGCATCGCCAGCGTCATGGTTTCGGCCGCCGAAGCGGTACCCCGCGCCGTCGGGCGCCAGCGCGTACGCACCATCATCGCGTCGACAGTCCGTTCGACGAGGCAGTTGATTGCTGCCGCCGCGCCGGCGACCAGCGCAATGCCCACCGAGGCAGCCAGGAATCGTCCGAACGGGGGGAGATCCGGCGAAGCGAGGAACATGCCGATCATCGCAGTGAATACGATCAAACTGTTGACCCGCGGCTTGCACAAGGTGAAGAAGTCGGCGAGTCGTTCTCCGATCCGGCGCGGGGCATCGATAGCGCTGATAGCGTCGTGGGTACTGTTTTGTGTTGCGGCGGACATGGCGGACCTCCCCTTGCTCAACGGACCCAGGAGTATTTCAACAGGCGCTCCATGTCCCTCAGAACACTCCGCGGGGTAATTGGTTCGCCGTAGCGCATCATGACGTTGCCAAGGGGGTCGGCTACGAAGACGGCCGGTGCGTAGTCGTCAAGCGCCTGGCGCCAGGTGGCTTCGTCTTCGGCGGCAGGCGAAAGGATCGTCAGGGCTTGTTGCTGCCGGAGCGGAATTGTGCCGACCAGTACGCGCTGTACGCGCCCCTGGTTCTTGCCGAGCGCCGCGTGGGCCCGCTGCAGTTGCTGCAAGGTATCCTGGCATGCCTGTGTGCAACCGTCGCGTGCAGGCACGATCAGCAGCCATTTTCCATGCAATGTCGCCGTACTCGGGGGCAGCGCACGCGGGGGCTGGATCAATTCGCCGTGGTTGCGCAGCGAAGCGGGGCGCCAGCCCGACCAGAAAAGGCCGGAGCCGATGGCGAAGGGCAGCACGAACACCGCCGTCAGCGCCAGCAACATCAGCCGGGGAGAGGTCATAAGTCCCGAACCGGTACCGCGCACGCCGATGGCCGTTCCGGTGTCCAGGGGATTCGGGAAAGCGGTCTTCATGATTTTCTCCGGAAGCCGAAATACAGCCAGAGTGCAACAGTGGTAGCCGCGAAGCTCCACCATTGCAAGGCGTAGCCAAGGTTGGTCAGGCGCCGGTCGTCGGGTCGCGGCCATTCGCGCACGAACCCGCCCGCGGCACTGTCGGCGGACATCTGGATGACCACCGGCTGAACGGGGAAGCCGGCCTCCCTGGCGTACCTTTCCATGTCGAGGTTCTGCCAGACGTGTCGCCAGGTGCCGTCGCTGCGTTCTTCCTTGAGCGTGAAGAACCGCGAGGTCGGGACGACGGCCTGGCCCGACACCCAGACGGACCCTGTCGGCGTAGCGACCACCGGTACGCGGTCGCGCCCGGGCTGACCGGCAATCCAGCCGCGGTTGACCAGCACGCGGACGTTACTGCCCTCGATGTTCAGCGGCGTGACGACATGGAATCCGGCGCGTTGCCGATGCATCCGATTGTCGATCAGGATCTGGTGTTGCGGCTCGTAGGTGCCGCGGACCATGACCTGGCGATAGCGCAGCGTCTCGGCCTCGACAAGTCCGGGGGGGATCTGCATGGCCGGTGCGTTCGAGCGGGCGTTGAACTGCTCCTGCCGATCGGCTTTCGCACTGGCCTTGTTCCATTGCCACTGTCCCGCGGCGATGAACAGCGGGACGAGCAGGGCGGCTGCCAGTGTCGGCAACCAACTGGGGCGAAAGCGGCGGGTTGTTGCCGTGCCTCCGGAGCGCGCATAATTGCCGCCACCGTCTTCACGGGAGCCGTTCATGCTGAAGCTGGTCGTTGTTCTCATATTGGTCGGTGTCATGGGCAGTCTGTTTTCGGCGCTTTTTTTTCTCCTGCGCGATCGGGGGGTCAGTCGACGGACCGTCAAGGCATTAACCCTTCGGGTCGGATTGTCGATGGCGCTGTTTGCTTTGTTGATGCTGGCGTTCCGCGCGGGATGGATACCTGGCCATGGCCAGTAGTAGCGGCAGGCAGTCACGAATCAGGCGATAGAAACGCTTCAGGGCCGCTCCTCCAGAACTCCGCCGGTATGCCTGACCGGAGGAACGGCGCCCGGCGCCTGGAGCTGATTGTAGATGCTCGCGAACGTGGTATTTCAGCATGATCAGGGGTGCTCCGTAGCAGCGGACGCTTTCGCGTCATCCAACTTGAAAAACGCATACGCCAGCGTGATCGTGTGTACGTCCTTGTCGATACCCGGCTTGACCGTAAATGCCAGCGGCAAGTCCTGGGTTTCTCCAGGTTTAAGCGTTTGCTGGTTGAAACAGAAACACTCAAGTTTTTCGAAGCTCGCTGCAGCGAGTCCTGGAGAAATACTGGGGATCGCTTGCGCGACGACGGGCTTGTCAGAGAGATTGCGGACGCGGTAGCTGACGTGGTGCAGTTCGCCAGGATGCACCTCCAGTCGGGTGGTTTCGGGCATGATCGCCCAAGGCAGGCCGGGCATCACGGTATAAGTGAACTCGACGGCCAAGATACGGTTCGGATCGCCTGCGACTTGCGGCATTGCGGCAGCGTCGTAGGAGGCGGTCGTTTTCCCGTTCAACCCTGTCAGCTCGCAGAACACATCGTAGAGTGGCACCAGGGCGAAGCCGAAGCCGAAGGACAGCGCAGTGATGCCGAGTAGTGTGACGGCTATCCGGCGGTTTTTTGTCCCAGGAAGACGCCGAGATGACATGTTCAGATCCTAGAGCCAATAGACGAACACGAAGAGAAGCAGCCAGACCACGTCCACAAAGTGCCAGTACCACGCCACAGCCTCGAAGGCGAAATGCCGCTGTGCCGTAAAGTGCCCGAACAAGGCGCGCCAGAAGATAACGAAGAGCATGGCGGTGCCAAGCATGACGTGAAAACCGTGGAAGCCCGTCAGCATGTAGAACGTGGCCCCGTAGATACCGTCGCGGATCGAAAATGCGGCATCACTGTATTCGTGGATCTGCAGGGCGATGAACAGGGCTCCCAGGATGATCGTCAGCGCCAGGCCGAGCAAAAGCCGTTTTTTTCTTCCTTGCAGCAGGTTCCAGTGTGCCCAGGTGACTGTGGCGCCAGAGGTGAGCAGAATCAGCGTATTGAGCGCCGGAAGGCCCCATGCCGCGATGGGCGTAATGGCGGTGGTCGTTCCGGGGCCGGCCGTGGGCCAGGCTGCCGAGAATCCGGGCCACAGGATCTGTGCGTCTGCCAGCATCGGAATGGCCAGGTTGCGGGCGTAGAAAAGCGCGCCGAAGAATCCGGCAAAGAACATGACTTCCGAGAAGATGAACCAGACCATGCCCCAGCGGAAGGACGTCTCGACCTGTTCGGCATGTTTTCCCGCCAGGGTTTCGTCGATCACGTCGCCAAACCAGCCGATCAGCATGATAAGCAGGATTCCGGCACCGATCGCGACGAGGTACGGTCCGACCGGTTGCTTGTTGAGCAGGAGGGCGAATCCCGCACCCAGCGAGAGCAGGGCGACCGATCCGACCAACGGCCAGATCGATGAGGCCGGGACGTAGTAGTTGTCGGGGCTCAAGTGCGGGTCGGAGTGCGCATGCATGCTGGCCTCTCCCTGGCTACTTCACAGTCGGTGGCGTGACGAAGGAGTGGTACGGCGGCGGCGAACTGAGCGTCCATTCGAGCGTGTCGGCGCCTTCCCACGGCTTGTCTGTTGCCTGCGCGCCTCGGCGGATGCACTGGATGATGTTGTACAGGAACAGCAACTGGCTGGCGCCGAGCAGGAAACCGCCGATGCTGGAGATCATGTTGAAGTCGGCGAACTGCAGCGCATAGTCGGGAATGCGCCGCGGCATGCCGGCAAGACCGAGGAAGTGCATCGGGAAGAAGGTGATGTTGAAGGCGATCGCCGTCAGCCAGAAATGCACCTTGCCGAGGGTTTCGTCGTACATGCGCCCGCTCCACTTGGGCAGCCAGTAGTACACGCCGGCCATGATGGCCATTGCCGATCCCGAGAAGAGCACGTAATGGAAGTGGGCCACGACGTAATAGGTGTCCTGCAGCTGGATGTCGACCGGCACCAGCGACAGTACCAGACCGCTGAAGCCACCGATGGTGAACAGGCAGACGAAGGCGATCGAGAAGAGCATCGGCGTCTCGAAGGTGATCGAACCGCGCCACAGCGTGGCCACCCAGTTGAAGACCTTCACGCCGGTGGGGATGGCGATCAGCATCGTCGTGTACATGAAGAACAGCTGCCCGCCGACCGGCATGCCGGTGGTGAACATGTGGTGCGCCCAGACGATGAAGGACAGGAAGGCGATCGAGGCGACGGCATAGACCATCGACGTGTAGCCGAACAGCGGTTTGCGGGCGAAGGCCGGGATGGTCGTCGAGATGATGCCGAATGCCGGCAGGATCATGATGTATACCTCGGGGTGGCCGAAGAACCAGAAGATGTGCTGGAACATCACCGGATCGCCGCCGCCCGCGGCGTTGAAGAAGTGCGTGCCGAAATGCCGGTCGGTGAGCAGCATGGTGATGGCGGCGGCCAGCACGGGCATCACCGCCACGAGAAGGAATGCCGTGATCAGCCAGGTCCACACGAACAGCGGCATCTTCATCAGCGTCATCCCCGGCGCGCGCATGTTGAGGATGGTCGTAATGATGTTGATCGCCCCCATGATCGAAGAGATGCCCAGAATGTGGATGGCCAGGATCGTTATGTCATAGGCCATGCCGCCCTGGATGTACAGCGGCGGATACATCGTCCAGCCGCCGGCGATTGCGCCGCCGGGGACGAAAAACGAGCCGATCAGCAGGATTCCGGCGGCAGGCAGCAGCCAGAAGCTCCAGTTGTTGAGGCGCGGAAAGGCCATGTCCGGTGCGCCGATCATCAGGGGTATCTGCCAGTTGGCGAAGCCGACCAGCGCCGGCATGATCGCCCCGAAGATCATGATCAGGCCATGCATCGTCGTCAGCTGGTTGAACACCTCCGGCTGGAACAGCTGCAGGCCGGGCTGGAACAGTTCGGCGCGGATCAGCATCGCCAGCGCGCCGGCGAAGAAGAACATGAACAGGCTGAACCACAGGTACAGCGTACCGATGTCCTTGTGGTTGGTGCTGGCCAGCCAGCGTGCGATACCGGCCGGGGCGTGTTCGTTGTGGTGTGCCTCTTGATGGGGAGCGGTGTCGGATATCGCCGTCGTATTCATTCCGGGTTTCCTTTCACTTGCGCCGCGCGCCAACGTCGGCCGGCTGCACTGCATCGCCGGTCCGGTTGCCCCACGTGTTGCGCTCGTACGTGATCACGGCTGCCAGGTCGAGGTCGGACAGCTGCTTGCCGAAGGCCGCCATCGCCGTGTTCGCCTTGCCGTTGAGGACGATGTCGATGTGCGCAGCCTTGTCGCCGGTGGCGATCCTGGACCCGGCCAGCGCGGGAAAGACATTGGGTATGCCCTGGCCGTTGGCCTGGTGGCAGACCAGACAATTGGCGGCATAGACCTTCTCGCCCATCACCTTGAGATCGTCCAGTGCGTAGGTCTGCGCGGCTTTTGCCGCGGCCGCCGCCACGAGCTCTTTCTGCTCCTGCATCCAGGATGCGAACTGTTCATCCGTGACTACATTGACCACCACCGGCATGAAACCGTGTCCGACGCCACACATCTCGGTACACTGCCCGCGGTAGGTGCCAGGCGTCTCGGCCCGGAACCAGGTTTCGCGGATGAAGCCGGGAATGGCGTCCTGCTTGATACCCAGGGCCGGAACGGCCCATGAATGGATCACGTCGCTGGCCGTGGTGACCAGGCGGATCTTCTTCCCTGCGGGTACGACCAGCGGACGGTCGACTTCCAGCAGGTAATGCTCGCCCTTGGGCTGCGTTCCGTCGATCTGCTCGCGTGGCGTCGAGGTGTTGCTCATGAAGCGGACACCTTCGCCGAAATACTCGTATTCCCATTTCCACTGGTGGCCGGTGACCTTGATCGTCAGGTCTTCCCTCGTCGCATCCTTCATGGCCACGACCAGACGTGTCGCGGGCCAGGCCATCCCGATCAGGATCAGCGTCGGCACGACGGTCCAGGCAATCTCCACGGCACGGTTGTCGTGGAACTTCGCCGGCTGATGCCCGGCCGACTTGCGGTGACGGATCAGTGCGATGCCCATCGGGACGAAAACAACGATGAAAATCCCCAGGATGATCCACAGGATCAGGGAATGCAGGTCGTGGATTTCCCGGGCGACGGTCGAGGCAGGTGGAGGGAGATTTATCGCGAGTTCCGCGCGGACTGGCACGGCGAACAGCGTAGTGGAAGCAACCGACAAAGCGATGCTTGCGGGGAAGAACCGGCCGTTTCGCCGGCCGGATGAACTCGGCGTATCCAAAGTGTTTCCTCCCAGTCGCAACGTAACGTGGGGGTAACTGCCGGAAAAAAGCCTGCTACAGGCTTAACGACTCTGACCGTTTTTTGGTGGAAAGTTCATCGCCGCCTGAATTGTCAGATCCGCTCCCAGAGCGTCACTTCGGAAAGCGTGTGCTGGAATTTTCGCCGGGTTTCGCGGATGACGAAGGGCACGGAAAGCGGTTCGCGCATGAGCCGGAAATGCGTGCCCAGAACGGCCTTCAGCCCGTCGAGCGTCGTGAAGTTCTCGCCGTCCTTCTTGAATCCGCCAAGCCATTCCTCGCGTTTCGTGTGTTCCGCCAGCCAGGTGTAGGGCGAGGCGATCAGCAGAATGCCGCCGGGGTTCAGTCGCGCGTGCACCGATTCGAGAAACTTCATCGGGCTGTACAGGCGGTCGATCAGGTTGGCGGCGAGGATCAGGTCATAGCCGGAGAAGATCGGTTTGAGGTTGCAGGCGTCGCCCTGGAGGAACTCGACTTTTTTCGCTACTGCCTCCAGCCCGAATTCCGCCAGGCTGCGCTCTTTGTAGGCAAGAAGCTCGCCTTCCTCGACGAGGGTGTAGCGCATGCGCCCCTGTTCGGCAAGCTGGATGCCCATCTGAATGAAGCGGGTCGAGAAGTCGATGCCGGTGACCTCCTCGAAATGCCGCGCCAGTTCGAACGACGCCCGGCCGACGGCGCAGCCAAGATCCAGCGCCTTGCGTGACGGCCGGTCACCCATTGCCTCGATCGCCAGGCAGGCCAGCGCACGCGGAAAATTGGGTACGCCGAAATACTCGTCCCCGTAATGAAATTCTGCGTACTGCGATACCTGTTGATCAGTCTCGTAGCGCGACGCGGGAACACCGACAGGCGTTTCGGCGAGGACATAGCGGAAGCCGGCGTGCTGGAAGAAATGGCGGCGGAAGGCATAGCGCGAGCCGGTGACCGCCTCGTTGCCGCAGGAAATCCATGAGCCGCCTTTCATCAGATTGTGCCGGTCGTCAAACGTTGGCACCGTGAAATCGTCATAGATCGGGTGCGTGCAGAAACCATCGAAGGGATAGGTTGGCGTTTCGGTCCACTGCCAGACGTTGCCGATCACGTCGAAGAACGGCCCGTGCGCGAACTCGGTGACCGGGCACGAGGAGGCGTAGTGGTCCAGTTGGAGGTTCGCCGTGGCTATGCGTTCGTCAGGCAGGTCGTCTGCACCCACGTATCGGCACAACGCGTGCCATTCGTCCTCCGTTGGTAACCGGACCGATCGGTCGGTTTCACGCGCCTTCCACTGGCAGAACGCCTTGGCCTCATGGTAGTTCGTTTCCACCGGCCAATCCCACGGCATCGGCACTTCTTCGAGCATCAGGCGCAGGCGCCATTCGTTGCCGTTGCGGACCCAGAACGTGGGATGCGAAGCCTGCGCGAATTTCCGCCAGGCCAAGCCTTCCTCCTGCCACAACGAATCGTCGGTATAACCACCGGCGTCGACAAAGGTCAGAAATTCGCGGTTGGTGACGAGATAACGGCTGGCCTGAAAGGACTCGACCTCGGAGTTGTGGCAGCCGAACTCATTGTCCCAGCCATAGACGACGGGATTATCGATGTCCCGGCCGAGACGTACTTCCGAAGCCGGCACGGCGACGAGCTCGTTCTCCGGAGCTTTACCTGTGTTGCGGCAGGGTTCCCATGCCGGATGCGGCTTCACATAATTCAAGGCATGCTGGCGGATCAGCACAGACGAGGTTTCGAGGTGGATACGCTCGTGCTCCACGCCCATCAGGATGATCCACCACGGGTCGTTCCAGCCGATCGGCAAGGACAGCGGCTGTGTGCGGATTACCCGGTCAACCACTTCGCGCGCCGAATGGCGATACGCCTTGACCGCCTCTACGGCCGGCCAGTCGTAACGTGCGTCGTTGAGGTCGTCCCAACTCATCTCGTCTACGCCTATAGCAAACATCGACTCGAAGAGCGGATTGATGCGCTGCTCTATCACCCCGGCCAGAAGCAGCTTGTTTATGAAGAACGTCGCCGTGTGGCCGAGGTAAAAAATCAGCGGATGGCGCAACGAGATCGGCTTGCGGTAGTAAGCGTCGTCGCAGGTAAGCACTTCGAACAACTGCTCGTAGCGGTCGAATGTGGCGTGGAAATAGCGGAGAATTTCTGCACGCTTTTGCTCGCTATCGGGGCCTGCCAGTAATGGGGATCTCGGAAAGCTTGGATTCTTCATGGCATATTTTTATCGTGATAGGTGTCAATCAAGCCGCCAGTTTCTGCGTGATCTGTGTAACGTGGGCGCCCTGAAACCGGGCGATGGCGAGTTCGTTTTCGCTTGGCTGCCGTTTGCCATCTGCACCCGCCAGCGTGCCGGCTCCGTAAGGTGAGCCGCCGGTAATCTCGTTCATGTTGGTCAGTTCCGGACAGGAGTAAGGCACACCGACGATGATCATGCCGTGATGTAGCAGGGTATTGTGGAACGAGGTGATCGTGGTTTCCTGTCCACCATGCTGGGTTCCGGTAGAGGTGAACACGCTGCCGACCTTGCCGATGAGCCCGCCTGCCATCCACAGTCGTCCCGTCTGGTCAAGGAAATTGCGCATCTGCGCGCACATGTTGCCGAAGCGCGTCGGTGTCCCGAAGATGATCGCGTCGTAGCCGCCGAGTTCGTCGACCGTGGCAACCGGTGCGGCTTGGTCGATTTTTGCGCCAACCCGGCGCGCGACGTCCTCAGTCATCAATTCCGGAACGCGCTTGACCAGAACGGTACTGCCCGCGATTCCGCGCGCGCCATCTGCCACCGCGTTTGCGAGCGTTTCGATGTGGCCATACATGCTGTAATAGAGCACCAGAATTTTTGCCATGCTTGTTCTCCGTTGTGGAATGACTTGTTCCTAGTCGAAGCGGTCGTCGCGGACCTGCACCATTCCATCCGCGATGCGTACAGGGAAGGTCGCGATCGGCTCGTAGGCAGGCGCGGACAATGCCGCACCATCGACCAGAGAGAAGCGCGCCTGATGCGCCGGGCAGGTGATTTCGAGACCTTCTACGGTACCTTCAGAAAGTGTCTCGGCTTCATGGGAGCAGATATCCTCGATTGCGTAGTAGATGCCGTCGACGTTGAAGACGGCAATCTGGGTGCCTCCCGCGTCGACCGTGTGGCGGGTACCCGGAGGGAAATCGGTGGTTGCAGCAACGTCGGTCCAGTCGTCCATGGCGAGGTCCTTCGCGTTTTTCCACCCGTTGAAGTGAACGGGAACTACCAGCTTCGTTCTAAAGCATCCCCAGTTGCAATCGTGCTGCTTCACTCATCATTGCCTGTGACCAAGGCGGTTCCCAGACCAGTTCTACATCAGCCTCGCTGACGCCTTCCACTTGCCGGACCACGTACGTCACTGTGTCCGCCAAACTCTCCGCAACCGGACAGGCGGGCGCAGTCAACGTCATCCGAACGTGAATCGACCCCTTGGCTTCGTCGACGTCCAAACCATAGATCAATCCGAGGTCATAAATATTGACCGGAATTTCCGGATCATAAACGTTGCGCAGTTCGGCGATTACGCGTGCTTCGAGCGTCCCTCGCTCGAGTTCGTTCCCCACCTGTTCCAAAGTGTCCATACGCTACTCCGTCGTCGCCGGTGTGGTCTGGTCGTGCAGTGCTGCGCGCAGGGTATGCCATGCCAGGGTCGCGCACTTGATGCGCGCTGGGAACTCTCGTACGCCGGCCAGCACCTGCAGCTTGCCGAGTCCTTCCGCGTGCGCCATCGCCTGCTCTTCGTCGGTTTCGGTCAGCAGTTCGTGGAAATCGGCGAACATTGCCCCGGCCTGAGCCTCGCTCTTGCCTTTCAGTGCTTCGCACATCAGAGAGGCGGAGGCGGTTGATATCGCGCAGCCGGCGCCTTCGAATCGGACGTCCTCGATGATGCCGTCGGCGACCTTGAGGTATAGCGTCAATTTGTCGCCGCACAACGGATTGACGCCCTCGGCGTGGTGGTTGTGGCCGGGCAGCGGACCGAAGTTGCGCGGCCGGCGGCCGTGGTCAATGATCACCTCCTGGTAAAGATCGCGCAAATCGCTCATCGCTTGAACACCTCTCGGACCTTGCTCAGCGCGGCGAACAGTGCGTCCACCTCGGCGGCCGTGTTGTACATGGCGAACGAAGCGCGAACCGTGGCTGGCACGCCGAAGCGCTCCATTACCGGCATTGCGCAGTGGTGGCCGGTGCGCACCGCGACGCCTTCGTTGTCGAGGATGGTGCCGACGTCGTGGGCATGGACGTCGTCAAGGACGAAGGACAGGATGCCGGCTTTCGCGCGTGCGGTGCCGATCTGGCGCAGAACCGGAACCTGCGACGCGCGTTCTGTAGCATAGGTGAGCAGGGCGCGCTCGTGCGTGGCGATGGCATCGAGTCCGATGCCTCGCACGTAATCGACGGCCGCACCGAGACCGATGGCTCCGGCGATGTTTGGCGTTCCGGCCTCAAACTTGTAAGGTAGGTCGTTCCACGTGCTCTTTGCGAAGGTGACC